>NZ_JBVHVT010000011.1:0-24554 GCF_055564695.1 Streptomyces sp. NPDC029014 | reverse complement strand
GGGCCGGGCGGGGCCGGGGTCGTCAGACGGGCCGGGGGCGGCAGGCCGGGCCGGGAGTCGCGGCGGCTAGGCCGAAGGCGTCGGCTTCGGGGTGGGGGCCGGCTCCGGCGCCTCCTCGAAGTCCACCCGCCCCATGTGCCGGTTCATCGACTTCATCAGCCCCCACACCCCAAGGGCGAGGGCCGCGAAGACGAGGAAGCCCAGGACTCCGGGCGTCACCTTGTTCTTGTCGAAGGTGTCGCCGGCCAGCGGAACGAGCTGGATCAGTGCAGCCTGTGTAGCGCTCATGGCTACGCATTCTCCCGGATGCCCGCGAAGAGGTCGGACTCGGGGAGGGAGGTGTCGACGAGCGACTTGGCGAGCTCGTACTCCTCCGTGGGCCAGACCTCCTTCTGGATCTCCATGGGGACGCGGAACCAGCCGCCGTCGGGGTCGATCTGCGTGGCGTGCGCGATGAGCGCCTTGTCGCGGATCTCGAAGTAGTCGGCGCAGGGGACGTGCGTGGTCAGCGTCCGCTCCTTGCGTTCGAACTCCTTCCACCGCTCCAGCCACTCCCCGTAGGGGGACTCCATGCCGCGGGAGAGCAGCGCCTCGTGGAGTGCGATGGTGCGCGGCTTGTTGAAGCCCTGGTTGTAGTAGAGCTTCTGCGGCTGGTGGACGGGGCCGAACTCGGCCTCGGGGTACTTCTCGGCGTCGTTCGCCCCGTCGAAGGCCACCATCGTGATCTTGTGGGTCATGATGTGGTCGGGGTGCGGGTAGCCGCCGTTCTCGTCGTACGTGGTGATGACCTGCGGCCGGAAGGCGCGGATCTTCTGCACCAGGCGGCCGGCCGCCTCGTCCACGTCCTCCAGGGCGAAGCAGCCCTCGGGCAGCGGGGGCAGCGGATCGCCCTCGGGCAGGCCGGAGTCGACGTAGCCGAGCCATTCCTGCTCGACGCCGAGGATCTGGCGGGCTTCCTCCATCTCCTTGGCGCGGACTTCGTGGATGTTCTCCTCGATGTACTTGTCACCCTGGAGCTTGGGGTTCAGGATCGAGCCTCGCTCGCCGCCGGTGCAGGTGACCACCAGCACGGGCACCCCCTCGGACACGTACTTGGCCATGGTGGCCGCGCCCTTGCTCGACTCGTCGTCGGGGTGGGCGTGGACGGCCATCAATCGCAGCTGCTCGGTCAAGACAGGATCCTCTGTGATTCGTCAGGCGGACGGCTCCTATAGTGACCGAATCGGGGGGCGGAAAAATTCCGGGGGCGAGCCCGGAGCCAAGTGGAACCCAGCACTCTCGGAAGGAACGATCATGAGCACGGTGCGCGAAGGCCTGCCCGAGGGCCGCTACGGCCGGTCGGCCGACGAGCGCGCGGACCGCACGCTCAGGATCGTCGGCTCGGTGCTCGGCGCCGGCCTGCTGGCTCTCATCGGCTGGATCGGCTGGGACTACGTCGCGGGCAAGGACGTCAGCGCCGAGGTGATCAAGTTCCAGGTGGTGTCGGACTCCGAGGTGAAGGTGCACCTGGAGGTGCGCAAGGAGGCCTCGGTGACCGGGGTGTGCACCCTGATCTCCCAGGACGAGGGGCACGGCGAGGTGGGCCGCGCGGACTTTACCTTCGACCAGAAGCAGTCGCGCATCGACGAGCTCGTCACGGTGAAGACCACGGGCCGCGCCACTACGATCGAACTGGTCGGCTGCCAGGCGGCGGGGTCCGCGGGCTGACCTTCCACCCGGCGGGCACGCAGCACGCCGGGGTGGAACGACGGTGGCACGCCGGGCGCGGTCCGGGCGGCACTTTGGTCCCGTTGCTGCTCAGGGGCCCGATGGCACACTTCATACACATGGTGTCCTCCCCCTTTTCTTCCCGAATTGTTAGGCTCGTGGTTTCGCCCGCCACCGGCGGACAAGTAGTCCCCTGTACCGACGAGGAGCACCCGTGACCCAGACGAGCGAGAGCGTCACCTGGCTGACCCAGGCGGCGTACGACCAGCTGAAGGCCGAGCTGGACTACCTCTCTGGTCCCGCACGCACGGAGATCGCCATCAAGATCGCAGCGGCCCGCGAGGAGGGCGACCTGCGCGAGAACGGCGGTTACCACGCGGCCAAGGAGGAGCAGGGCAAGCAGGAGCTCCGCGTCCGCCAGCTGACGCAGCTGCTGGAGAACGCCAAGGTCGGTACGGCTCCGGCGGCCGAGGGCGAGGTCGCTCCGGGCACCGTCGTCACGATCGCCTTCGACGGCGACGAGGACGACACGATGTCCTTCCTGCTCGCCTCCCGCGAGTACGCCTCGGGCGACTTCGAGACGTACTCCCCGCAGTCCCCGCTGGGCTCGGGCGTGCTGGGCAAGAAGGTCGGCGAGGACGCCGAGTACGAGCTGCCGAACGGCAAGAAGGCCTCGGTGCGGATTCTCGACGTCAAGCCCTTCACCGGCTGATCCCCCCGCAAGACGGTCGGAAGAAGACGGTCGGAAGAAGAAGACGCACCTCGCGGAGCCCCCTCGGACCGGTCCGAGGGGGCTCCGCGTTTCAGCCGATGACCGCGTAACCGGCGGCGTGCAGCGAGCGCGCGACCTCCGTGCAGTGCTCCGGGCCCTTCGTCTCCAGGTGCAGCTCGACCTCGACCTCCGTCAGCCCCAGCCGCGGGTCGGTGCGCACGTGGCTGACGTCGAGCACGTTCGCGTCCACCACCGACAGCACCGCCAGCAGCCCGGCCAGCGCCCCCGGCCGGTCCGCCACCCGCAGCCGCAGCGACAGGTAGCGGCCCGCCGCCGCCATGCCGTGCCGCAGGATCCGCTGGAGCAGCAGCGGGTCGACGTTCCCGCCGGACAGGACGGCGACCACCGGGCCGGCCCCGTACAGCTCGGGTTCGCTCAGCAGTGCGGCCACCGGGGCGCAGCCGGCCGGCTCGACGACCAGCTTGGCCCGTTCCAGGCAGAGCAGCAGGGCGCTGGAGAGCTCGTCCTCCGAGACCGTGCGGACGTCGTCGAGCAGTTCGCCGATGATCCGGAACGGGACGTCGCCGGGGCGGCCGACCTTGATGCCGTCGGCCATGGTGCTCGGGTTGTCGATCGAGACGGGGTGGCCGGCCCGGAGCGAGACCGGGTACGCGGCCGCGCCCGCCGCCTGCACGCCGATCACCCGCACGTCCGGCCGGAGCGCCTTCACCGCGACGGCGATGCCCGCCGCGAGGCCGCCGCCGCCGATCCCGACGAGGATCGTGCGCACCTCGGGGCACTGCTCCAGGACCTCCAGGCCCACGGTGCCCTGGCCGGCGACGATGTCGCGGTGGTCGAAGGGGTGGATGAACACCGCGCCGGTGCGGTCCGCGTACTCCTCGGCCGCGGCCAGCGTCTCGTCGACGACGTGGCCCTCCAGTCGTACGTCGGCGCCGTACTCCCGGGTCGCGGCGACCTTCGGCAGCGGCGCCCCGACCGGCATGAACACGGTCGCGTGCACGCCGAGCAGCGAGGAGGCGAGGGCCACGCCCTGTGCGTGGTTGCCGGCGCTGGCGGCGACGACGCCGGCCGCGCGCTGCTCGGGCCGCAGGCCGGCGATGCGCACGTACGCCCCGCGCAGCTTGAAGGAGCCGGTGCGCTGGAGGTTCTCGCACTTGAAGTGGACGGGGGCGCCGGTGAGGGCGGAGAGGTGCCGGCTGCCTTCCATCGGGGTGACCCGGGCGACGCCCGAGAGCATCTTCTGTGCGCCGCGGACGTCGTCGAGGATGACGGGCGGAACGGGCTGCAGCACGAGGTGGTTCATGTCGCCAGTCTCGCAGCCCCCACCGGTCACGGGCGTGTACCGGCGGACCGGGCGGACCCGTGCGGAAGGGGCGAAATCCGGCCATGCGGGACGGGCTCCGGGGGGCGGCCCGTAGCGGATTCCCGCCGGATCCGTACCGGGCTCGTACCAGTCGTACCAGTTCTCCCACGCGGCGTACGAGCCGCCGCGTGGCCGCGTACTCTGTCCCCCATCCTTGTCGGCCCCACGCGAAGAGAGCTCACGGCCATGCCTTCCAACCCGGCCAATTCCGACCTGCCCGCGGCGGCTGAAACACGCGCCGAAGCCGGTCTCCTGGACTCGCTCCAGCACCAGGTGGCCGTCTTCGCACGCCGCGCCGAGCAGACCCGCCTGGGCGGGGTCGGCCAGGCCCGCAACTCGATGGACCGCGCCGCGTACCTGCTGCTGAACCGGCTCGACCTGGAAGGCCCGATGGGCGTGAAGGCCCTCGCCTGCGGCATGGGCATCGACTCCTCCACCGTCACCCGGCAGGTCGCCCCGCTGGTCGACACCGGGCTGGTCAAGCGCACCTCCCACCCCGAGGACGGACGGGCGGTGGTCCTCGCCCTGTCGCCGCGCGGGCTGGCCCGGCTGGAGGAGGTCCGGGTGTCCCGGCGCGAGCTGATGGCCCGGGTCACGGACGACTGGAGCGAGGAGGAGCGGGAGGCGTTCACCGGACTGCTGACCCGCTTCAACAGCTCGCTGTCGGAGCTGATGGGCACCGTGTCGGAGGCCGGACCCGCCTCCTGAGGCAGCCCGTGTCCGACCCCTTGACCGGGGCGGTGCCCCTGCCCGCACCATATGCCGTGTGGACCACCGAGCGGGGCCCTACGCCGAGTTCGAGGCCTTCGTCGCGGGCGCGGCGGGGCGGCTCCTGCACGTCGCGGTCCTGCTGACGGCCGAGGCCGGTGCCGCGTCCGGCGCCGCGTCCGGCGCCGACTGCCCGGCCGCCCGCCGCCTGCTCGCCGGTGCGCTGGCCCGTACGTACGCCGACTGGGAGCGGTTGCGCGGCGACGACCCCTACGACCACACCCGCCAGGAGCTGTGCGCCGCCTTCGCCCGCACCGTGCGACGCCACCACGGCGGCCGGGGCGTCCTCGCCCCGCTTCCTCCGCTGGAACGGCTCGTGCTCGTGCTGTGCGTGTACGAGGGGGTGGCGCACGAGGTCGCGGCCGCGCAGCTGGGGCTGCCGGTCGAGCGGGTGCGGGTGCTGTCCGGGCGGGCGGTGGCCGCGCTACGGGCCCGCCGCGGGGAGGCCGCATGAGCGTCCCCGACCGCAAGGAGGCCCAGGTCAGGCGGCTGATGGAGGGGCCGTACCCGGTGGTGCCGGCCGGGCTGGCGGCCGCCGCCGCGGCCCGCGGGGACCGGCTGCTGCGCCGTCGGCGCATCCTGCGCCGGGTCGGCTGGACGCTGCTGCTGGCGGCGGCGGTGGCCTTCGCGGTGTGGGCCTCGCTGACCCACCCGTGGGAGGTCCCGCCGAGCGATGTCTCCCCGCCCCTGGAGGGCTGGTAGCCACCGCCCGGCGGTGTCGTCGGTCCGTCAGCCGAGGGCCTGGGTGAGGTCCGCGATCAGGTCGTCGACGTTCTCGATGCCGACGGAGAGGCGGACCAGGTCCCCGGGGACCTCCAGGGCCGAGCCGGCCACCGAGGCGTGGGTCATCCGGCCCGGGTGTTCGATGAGGGACTCGACGCCGCCGAGGGACTCGCCGAGGGTGAACAGCTTGGCCCGGTTGCAGACCTCGACGGCCGCTTCCTCGCCGCCGTCGACCTGGAAGGAGATCATGCCGCCGAAGTTGCGCATCTGCTTGGCGGCGATCTCGTGGCCCGGGTGCTCGGCCAGACCCGGGTAGAGGACCTTGTGCACCTTGGGGTGGCGGGTCAGCATCTCGGCGACCTTCGTCGCGTTCTCCGCGTGCCGGTCCATGCGCACCGCCAGGGTCTTGATGCCGCGCAGCACGATCCAGGAGTCGAAGGGGCCGGCGACGGCGCCCATCGCGTTCTGGTGGTAGGCCAGTTCCTCGCCCAGGGCGGCGTCGGCGGTGACCAGGGCGCCGCCGACGACGTCGGAGTGGCCGCCCATGTACTTCGTCAGCGAGTGCACGACGACGTCCGCGCCGAGCGCGAGGGGCTGCTGCAGGTAGGGCGAGGCGAAGGTGTTGTCCACGACCAGCTTGGCGCCGGCCGAGCGCGCGATCTCCGCGACCACGGCGATGTCGGTGATGCCGAGCAGCGGGTTGGAGGGCGTCTCGACCCAGATGGCCTTCGTCTTCGGGGTGAGGGCGGCGCGCACGGACTCCGGGTCGGAGGTGTCGGCCACCGACCACTCCACGCCCCAGCGCGAGACGACCTTCGCGAAGAGGCGGAAGGTTCCGCCATAGGCGTCGTTCGGGATGACCACGTGGTCGCCGGGGGCGAGCAGCGTGCGCAGCAGGCAGTCCTCGGCCGCGAGCCCGGACGCGAAGGCCAGGCCGCGCGTGCCGCCCTCCAGCGCCGCGAGGTTCTCCTCCAGCGCGGTGCGCGTCGGGTTGGCGCTGCGGCTGTACTCGTAACCGCCGCGCAGGCCGCCCACGCCGTCCTGCTTGTACGTGGAGACCTGGTAGATCGGGGGCACGACCGCACCGGTCAGGGGGTCCGCCGTGTTGCCCGCGTGGATGGCGCGGGTTTCGAAGCTCTGGTGCTCGTGGCTGTCGTCGCTCATGGGCAGAGCCTAAGGCCCGTACGGCTGTGCGCCACCCCGTGGCCGGTGCCCGGGACGGGTCCTGCAACACGGCGTTCGCATTCGCCTCGGCGCGGGTCGGTCTGGTTCGCTGGAGGGCATGGAGATTCTGTGGTTCCTGATCGCCGTCGGCCTGCTCTTGGCCGCCCTCGGTCCGCTCATACGGCGCAGGCGCGCCGGCCTGCACCTGGTCCCGCCCGGCAGCCCCGACGCCGCCGACCCGGCGGACTACGGCTTCGCCCTCCAGGAGGAGCTCGACATCCGGGTCCCCGGGCCCGACCAGGACCTGATGGACGCCCTCGCCGTCGTGCAGGGGACCGGGCAGTGGCGGGCCGCCTCCCAGCTGCTGGCCGGCACCCCCCGGGACGGGGAGCTGCGCTGGCAGCGCGTCCAGGCCTTCGCCGGGGCCGCGGCCCTGGAGCTCGTGGCGCAGCCCGGGGTGGGCGCGTCCTGGCTGAAGGCGTGGCGGCTGCAGGCGGAGAAGGACGCGGGCGGCGCGCAGGTGCACGCCGAGCTGCTGGTGCAGCAGGCGTGGCGGCACTCGGGCGGTGTCGGCTCCGAGGACCACCGGATCATCCTGGAGGAGGCGCGGGAGGCCTGCCGCAAGGCGGTGCTGCTCGCCCCCGGCGACCCGGTCCCGTACGTCACGGAGCTGGCGGTCGCTCGGGCGCTGGGCTACTCGGAGGCGGAGTTCGACGACCTGTGGGCGAAGGTCATCGACGTGGCCCCGAACCACATGGGCGCCCACCTGGCCGCCCTGCACTACTGGTGCGAGAAGTGGCACGGCTCCCGGGAGAAGGCCGACGCCTTCGCGCACGCGGCGGCGGCCCGCGCCCCGCAGGGTTCGCTGCTGGCGGCCCTGCCTCTGTTCGCGGTGTACGAGCACAAGCCGGACCTGGTGCTGACCCCGTTCTGGCAGAGCGCGGTGGTGACCCGGGCGGTGGAGGGCGCGCTGTACGCGGTGCACCAGGCCCGGCCCGACGACCCGATGCTGGCGCACGTACGGCACATGCTGCTGTCGTTCCTGGTCCCGATGGAGCGGTGGGCGGAGGCCATGGAGCAGGTGCGGCACGTGGACGGCTGCGTCGGCGCCCTGCCCTGGTCGGCTTCGTCGGACCCGGCCGCCGAGTACGCGGTGTACCGCGCGCTGGCCGTCGCCGGCTACGAGGCGAACGGGGGCTCCCCGGCCACCCTGCCCCGCTGACGCGTCACGCACCTCGCACGACGGAGGACGCGGTATGCAGCGTCCTTCGGGCCATAAGGTTGCCGTAAGTGACCATGAGGCCGCATGATCCCCCCGTGGCCGTCGGGCCGGCCGGCGGGTCCGGGCGACCCCGGCTCCGCCACCGGCCCGCCTCCGACCCGGCGCGGCCGCAGGTGCCGCACGCACCGCACCGCACCGTCAGCGCACCGCCGCGGCAGCCGGGGCGCCCTACCCGGCCCCGACCCCGGCCCCGACAGAGCGCCCGGGCGGTGCACCGCGCCCGGCACCACCGCACCGTCTTCATCCCCGGGGGGATCTGTCCCATATGGGCGCTTCACTGCGCGCGTTGCGCGCGCTCGTCCTGCTCGCAGGCTTCTATCTGCTCGGCCTCGTCCTGGTGGCCCTGCTCGCCGGCGTCGACCTCGGCGCGTACACGGCCGGGCTGCGCGGTTTCGCGCTGCTCAAACTGATCGCCGTCACCGGCGTCCTCGCCGTCCCGATCGTGCGCGGCATGTTCATGCTCCGCACCCCCAAGGGCGAGCCCGTCCCCGGCGTGCCCGTCGGCCCCGAGCAGGAGCCGGTCCTGTGGCAGGCCGTCCGCGAGGTCGCCGAACAGGTCGGCACCCGCGCCCCCGACGAGATCGTCCTGATCGCCGACGTGAACGCGGCCGTCAGCGAGGACTCGCGGCTGCTCGGCCTGCTCCCCGGCACCCGCCGCCTGTACATCGGGCTGCCGCTGATGACCGGCCTGGACGAGATGCAGCTGCGCGCCGTCCTCGCCCACGAGATGGGCCACTACGCCAACTTCGACACCCGTCTCACCCCGCTGATCGCCCGCGGGCGCGCCCAGCTCACCCGTACCGTCGCCCACTTCCACGAGCGCGCCGACGCCAAGGTCTCCAAGGAGCGGGCCCGGCAGGAGGAGAAGGCGCAGAAACGAATCGCCAAGGGCAAGAAGGCCCACGGCGTCGACACCAGCGGCCAGGGCGCCACCTACCGCGCCATGGCGAAGATCTACACCGCGTACGGCCGCTTCTACCTGCGCGCCACCCGCTCCTCCGGCCGCCGCCAGGAACTCGCCGCCGACCTCGCCTCGGTGCGGGTCGCCGGCCGCGACGCCGCCGCCTCCGCCCTGCGCGAGTTCAACGCCCTCGGCCCCGCCCACGAGTTCTACATGGACTCGTACGCCACCCTCGGCCTCGGCGCCGACCTGCTGCCCCGGCCCGGACAGGTCTTCGGCGGACTGCGCAGCCTCCTCGACGCCCGCTCCGACGAACTCGACGACATGCGCCGCGAGCTGCCCACCGAGCCCGCCGACCCGTACGACTCCCACCCGCCCCTCGCCGAACGCGTCGCCCGCATCGAGGCCCTGCCCGACGACGGCCGCAGCCACGCCGACGCCCGCCCCGCACTGGAGCTGCTCTCGGCCCCCGAGGCCGCGCAGACCGCGCTGGAGCAGGCCGTGCTGACCCCGCAGGCGCTCGCCCTGAAGCGGGTCGACTGGCCCGACCTGGTCCACGAGAGCATGACCCGGTACGTGGACCGGGGCGCCCAGGACATCCGCGAGGCCTTCGCGGCGGAGGGCGCGACCGCCGCCGACGGCTCGGACCGCGGCCCCGACCTGGCGGCCGTCCTCGACGCCGTCGACGCCGACCCGGACCTGCGCTGGCGCGTCGCCGACCGCTTCCCCAAGTCCGAGGAGGCCGCGGCGGCCACCGGCCGCACCGCCCGCGAGTTCGCCCGCCCCGTCGTCCGCCGGCTCCTGGGCCAGCTCGCCACCGTCGAGCTCACCGCGCGCGCCACCGCCCGCTGGGAGCTGTCCTGGTCCGACCCGGCCGCGCTGCGCTACCCGTCCGAGGAGTTCGAGGAGCAGCTGCGGTCCGCGCTGGAGGCGGCCGCCGCCGACCGGTGCGACACCGAACCGCTGCGGAAGCTGGTGCTCGCCAAGTGACCATCGCACTCGCCGTTCTCGGCGCCCTGCTGCTCGCGGGCGCCGTCAAGCTGCTGCGCGCCGTGTACTACGTGCGCAAGGCGCGGAAACTGAACGCCCGGTCGGACGCCCTGGAGGCCGAGATCGCAGCCACCCAGGCCCACACCGCCGACCTGGAGGAGCAGACCAGGGCGGAGCAGGCCGCGGCCGTCGTCGCCCTCGGCTTCGTCGCGGAGGCCGACCTCGACACCGAGCACGAGCAGCCCGTGCCCCCGGAACGGACGGCCGCACTGGCCGCCGTCCGCGGCGGCGACTGGCAGGCCGGCGCCGACTGGATCGACGCCGCCGGCACGGACTGGGAGGAACGCTGGGAGCGGGTCCGCGCCCTGTCCGAGGCGGCCGCCGAGGACGACGCCTGGCTGGCGGCCTGGCAGGCGGCCCGGCCCGGCGACCCGACGGCGGCGCTCGTCGAGGCGGACACCGCCGTCATGGTCGCGTGGAACGTGCGCGGCAGCCAGTCCGGGGCCCGCACCACGCAGGAACAGTTCCGGCTCTTCCGCGAGCTGCTCCTCAGGGCGGAACGGACCGCGCACGCCGCCCAGCGGCTCGCCGACCCCGCGGACCCCGTCCCGTACATGGTGGAGCAGCCCATCGGGATGGGCCTGGGCTACCCGCACGAGCGGTACGAGGAGCTGTGGGCGCAGATCACGGCCCGCGCGCCCAAGCTGCTGTGCGCGCACACCGGCGCCCTGCAGTACTGGGCCGAGAAGTGGCGCGGCTCGCACGAGCTGGCCCTCGGCTTCGCCCGGAAGGCGGCCGACGGGGCCGAGCCGGGCGAGCTGCTGTCGCTGCTGCCGCTGATCGCGTACTTCGAGAACGAGGCCTGGACCAAGGAGCTCCAGGCGGAGGACTACTACAAGGAGCCCGAGGTCCGCGCGGCGGTCGACGCCGCCCTCGCCGACCTCGCGGCGGCCGACCCCGGCGACCGGCGGGCGGTCCGGCTGCGGCACATGCTGGCCTGGATGCTGTTCTGGCAGGACCGGGACGCGGAGGCGGTGGAGCAGTTCCGCCGGATCGACGGGTACGTCGGCGCGGTGCCGTGGTCGTACCACGCGCAGCCGAAGCGGCGGTACCTGTACGCACGCGACTGGGCGGTCCGCGTGACCACGGACGCGCAGTGACGGCCGACGGGGGCGGGCCCGGAAACCCTCCACCGGGACGTTCGGCCCTGGGTGGGGAATCCGGGCCCGCCCCCGTCCGTTGAGGGAGGTACCAAGGAGGGAATCCATGTTCTCGTACCGCCGCACGCCCGAGCTCCCCACCGCCGAGCAGGCCCTTCAGGGCCGCTCCGAGCCCCTGTTCGCCCTGCCCCCGCAGCACACCGTCCTCGGCACCCCCCTCGCCGGCCCCTACCCGGAGCACCTGGAGGTCGCGGACTTCGGGCTGGGTTGCTTCTGGGGGGCGGAGCGGAAGTTCTGGCAGACCCCCGGCGTGTGGACCACCCTCGTCGGCTACCAGGGCGGCCACACGCAGAACCCCACGTACGAGGAGGTCTGCTCCGGCATGACCGGGCACACGGAGGTCGTCCGCGTGGTCTTCGACCCGGCGGCCGTCTCCTACACCACCCTGCTGAAGCTGTTCTGGGAGTCCCACGACCCCACCCAGGGCTTCCGCCAGGGCAACGACGTGGGCACCCAGTACCGCTCCGCGGCGTACACCCACTCCCCCGCCCAGCAGGCCGCGGCCGAGGCCTCACGCGACGCCTACCAAAAGGTCCTGGACGCGTCCGGCTACGGCCCGATCACCACGGCGGTCCTCCCGGCCGAAGGCCGCCCGTTCTGGCCCGCCGAGGCCTACCACCAGCAGTACCTGGACAAGAACCCGGCGGGCTACTGCGGCATAGGCGGCACGGGCGTCTCCTGCCCCATCGGCGTGGCCACCGCCGGCAACTGATGCGGCCCCGCCTCCGCGGCATGCGGGTTCATCCCTTCGGGCTGCGGGGTCGGGATCCGGTCGGGGCGGGCCGGGTCGGGGCGCCAGGGTGTCGGTCATGGGTGCTTCCGTGACCGCGTCCGCTGCCGGGCGGCCGCTCCTTCCGCAGCCGGCGTCGACCGTGACGGCACTGCGCCGGGCCGTCGCGCAGGTCCGGCCCGACGCGCTGCCCGCGTTCACGCGGGAACTCGACGAGGCCGCCGATCAGGCCCTACGGGGCTCCGACCCGGCGCCGCTGCGGCGTTTCACCGCCCAGTGGGCCGTGTACCTCCACGTCCAGCGGCAGCCGCGGCTCGCCGAGGAACTCCGGCGGTGGGAGGAGTGCGCCGCGACCGGCACCGCCGAGGAGGTCCGCAGGGCCGCCGCCTCGATCGGCAGGCTGCTCGACTCCGCACACACCGCCCTGGCCGCCCGGCGGTGAAATCGCTCGCCGGGCCGGGTGACGGGCGGCAGACTGCGGGCATGGATGACCGTGGGCGGGCGGACGGCGTGGCCGTCAACCGGGGTGTGTGGGACGAGCGGGCGCGGGTGCACGGGACGACGCCCGGGGACCGGTTCTACGACGTCGAGGCGTTCCTCGCCGGTCTGCAGACGCTGTGGGGCCTGGAGCGGGAGCTCGTGGGGGACGTGCGCGGGCTGGACCTGCTGCACCTGCAGTGCCACTTCGGCATGGACACCCTGAACTGGGCGCGGCTCGGGGCCCGGGTGACCGGGGTGGACTTCTCCCCCGTGGCCGTGGAGCGGGCCCGCGGGCTGGCGGTGCGGGCCGGGCTCGCGGAGCGGGCCGAGTTCGTCGAGGCGGACGCGCAGGCGCTGCCCGCGTCGCTCGGCGGCCGGTTCGACCTGGCCGTCGCCACCTACGGGGTGCTGTGCTGGATCGGCGACCTGGACGCCTGGATGCGCGGCGCGGCCGCCGCGCTGCGCCCCGGCGGCCGGCTGGTCCTCGTCGACCTGCACCCGCTGTTCCAGGTCTTCGCCAGCTACGAGCCGCTCGTCGCCGACTGGCCGTACGGTGGTGGGCAGCCGCAGCGGGAGCCGGTGACCGGGACGTACGCGGATCCCCAGCTGCGCACCGAGCCGCGGGACTCCGTGCAGTACCCGCACGCCCTCGGGGAGATCGTGACGGCCGCCGCCGGCGCCGGGCTGGTCGTGGAGCGGCTCGGCGAGCACACCGAGGCCGAGTCCGACGGCCGGGGGATCCTGCCGCGGGGCCAGGACGGCCGGTACCGCTTCCCGTTCGGGCAGACGCACCTGCCCGTCCTGTACTCCCTCGTGGCCCGCCGGCCGTCCGCAGGCGGCGCAGCCGCCGCTACAGCGTGAGTTGGAAGACCGCCGTGCCGCGTGAGCGGCGGTAGCCGAGGGACTCGTTGACCGCCCGCATCGGGGTGTTCTCGTCCGCGACGGTCGTGTCGACGGCCCGCGGCGCGGGGTGGCGGTCCGCCGCCTCGGCGAGCATGCGGAGCTTGACGGTGCGGCCGAGGCCGCGGCCGCGGTGTCCGGGGACGAGACCACCGTGTCGTACTGGACGGCGCGCGGGCCGTCCGGGTCGGGCAGGACGAGCTCCGTGTACGAGGCCACCTCGCCGTCCGGGGTGACGGCGGCGACCGTGGTCAGCGCGCCCCCGCGGTCGAGGATCAGCTGCTGGGAGGCGTGCAGGCGCTCGGGGGTCCAGGCGGGGACCTGCTCGTCGACGTCGCCCGTCGGGGCGTCGTCCATCGCGCAGTGGGCCCGGGCCGCCGCGGCGGCCCACGCGTCGGGGACCGGGCCTGGCCAGCACACGAGCGCGTAGCCGGGCGGGGCGGCGGCCTCCCGGACGGGCAGGGCGCGCTGCGCCTCCGGGACGTCCTGGGCGTACCAGGCCATCGGCAGGACGCACGTGAAGCCCAGCGACTCGGCGAAGGCCTGGCCGGGGCCTCCGAGGTCGACCTGCGCGGAAACGGAGGTGCGGCCCTCGGCGCGGAGTCCCTCGCGGACCCGCTGCCACAGGGCCGTGCCGAGGCGCTTGCGGCGCGCCTGCGGACGGACCGTCAGGACGTCGAGGAACGCGGTGTGCCGGTTCTCCTCGTCGCTGAACAGCAGGAGCCCGGCGACGCCGTCCCCGGCCGCCCACAGTGCGGCGCGCCCCCGCGCGGGCCGCACCCGGAGCCGGCCGGCCACCTCGACCCGGGAGGGCGCCGGGAGCTGCGGCAGGTCGGCGGCCCGGGCGTCGGCGAGGACCGACCGCCAGGCCTCCGTCTCGGCGTCGGACGGCGGCGGGGTGAGGGCGCGGATCGCGGAGTCGCTCGTCATGTGCCGGACCCTGGTGCCGCCCCCGGCCGCCGCGCGGGAGTTTCCGGCCGCCGGAAACGCCGGATGGCGGGGCGCCCCCGAGGGGTGCCCCGCCATCCGCGGGTCCGGTCGCTCCGCCCGGCGGGCGGGCGGGACGGCGGCGGTGGTCAGGCGGCCGATCCGGCCTTCCAGTCCGCCCAGCTCATGTTCCAGCCGTTGAGGCCGTTGTCCGGCTTGATGGTCTTGTCCGGGGAGTTGACCACCGTCACGACGTCGCCGATGAGGGAGTTGTCGTAGAACCAGGCGGCCGGCTGGTTCGGGTCGCCCGCGCCCTTGACGTCGTTGAGGCCGACACAGCCGTGGCTGGTGTTCGCGCTGCCGAAGATCGAGTCGGCGCCCCAGTAGTTGCCGTGGAGGAAGGTCCCGGAGTTCGACAGACGCATCGCGTGCGGGACGTCCTTGATGTCGTACTCGCCCTTGCCGTCGGCGTCGGTGAAGCCGACGGTGGCGCCGTTCATCCGGGTCTCCTTGAACTTCTCGGAGATCACCATCTGGCCGTTGTACGTCGGGTTCGCCGGGGCGCCCGCCGAGATCGGGATGGTCTTGATGACCTGGCCGTCCCGGTTGACCGTCATCTTCTTCGTCTTCGCGTCGACCGTGGAGACCTGGCTCCGGCCGATCTTGAAGGTGGCGGTGCGGTTCTGCACGCCCTGGACGCCGGGCGCGCCCTGCACCCCGTCCAGCTGCATCTTCATCGTGACGGTGGAGTTCGCCTGCCAGTAGTTCTCGGGGCGGAAGTCGAGCCGCTGCTCGCTGAACCAGTGGCCGACGACCTCCTGACCGCTGCTGGAGGTGACGTTGATCGCCGCCTGGACCGCCTTCTTGTCCTTGATCGGCTTGTTGAAGGTGATCGACACGGGCATGCCCACGCCGACGGTCTGCCCGTCCTCCGGCACGAACGAGCCGATGAAGCTGTTCTCCGGGGAGACGGTCGTGAAGGAGGAGTTCTCGTGCGCCTCCTTGCCCCCCGCGTCCTTGGCGGTCGCCGACAGCGCGTACTTCGTGGAGCGCTTCAGCGGGGCGTCCGGCTTCCAGCTCTTGCCGTCGCCGGCTATCTTGCCGGCCACGGCCGCGCCCTCGGAGGTCTTGAGCTCGACCGCGGTGAGCGTGCCGTCGGCGACGCCGACCGTGGTCGTGTCCAGACCGACGTTGGTCGCCCCGTCCTTCGGCGTGATCGTTATCTTGGCCTTCGACGCGTCCTTGGCCGCCGCGGCGTCGACGTCGGACTGGGACTTGGCGCTGTCGCCGCCGCCCTTCGCCTTGTCCTCGTCTCCGCCGCCGCACGCCGTGAGCATCAGTACGCCCCCGAGCACCGCGGATATGGCCGCCATGGACCTTCGCCGCCGCCTGCTGTCCGTCCTCACACGCCACTCCATCGCTGCTGAACCCCCCGGGGGCATCCCCGGGCAGGGGGACACGCCCCCTGCCACGCACCAGTCAACGCGTTGACGGCCCGGATCGGTTCCACATTCCGTTTGGATGTGGGCCACCCCACGGTCAAGCGTTGTCGGTCTCTCTGTCGAAGCCCCCATCTTCCTCGTCCAGCTCGTACTCCAACGACTCGGGGTCGTATTCGACGGGCTCGCTGCTCCAGGAGGCCTGTACGAGCTCCACTCCGGGGATGTCCACGACCAGGTCAGTGGGGTCGACGAGGTAGGCGAGGGCCTCCGATTCGTCCTCCCGGACCGCCGCCTCGGCGTGGCCGCGCTCGTCGTCCGGCATGAACTCGTCGGCGGTGATGTGGTCGAGCGCGGCTCCGGTGAGTGCTTCGGCGTCCGGCACCTCCAGCACCAAATCCACCCGAAGTCGTACGTACCGTGCTGAGTCAGTAGGGTTCATACGTCGGAGAGTAAGCCCGCCGGAGCCCCGACTTTCCCACGACCCGCCCCTTTCCGTAGCATCACCGCACACGGTCAATTCGCTGCTTCCGCAAGGGGGATCGCCCCGTGTCCGCACGCCCGCCCCTGCTCACCTCGCTGGGTGCGACCACTCTCCTCGCCGCCCTCTGGTTCGTGCCGTCCGCCAACGCCACCGCACCCGAGCCCGCGGCCCCCGTATCCGCCCTGCCCGTCTCCGCGAACACCGGCGGCTCCGGCACCGTCACGATGGCCTCCGACGCCGCCGCCGGCACCGCTGACGCCGCCGACAGCGTCACAGCCGGCACGGCCGGCACGGCCGATACCGGCGCCACCCTGGCCCTCGCCGACACCGGCGGGATCGACACCACCCCGTACCTGCTGGCCGGCACCCTCTTCCTGGGTGTCGGGGCGGGCTTCGTCACCTTCTCGGTACGGCGCTCCCGCACCCTGTAGGGCACGCCACAACGGCCGGGGGCCGCCCGCCGGGACACCTCCCGGGAGCGGCCCCCGGCCGTTCCACACCTCTCCGACCGGACGGGTCCGGGCTGCTCAGGCGAGCGGGCCCGTGACCGTCTCGACCGCGTCGACCAGCCCGCCGGAGCGCACGAACGCGTCGGCGGCGGCCAGGTCGGGCGCCAGGAAGCGGTCCGGCCCGGGGCCCTCGACGCCGGCCGCGCGGGCGGCGGCGATGGCGGCGAGGCTGGCCGGGGCCGCGGTGAGCCCGTGGCGCAGCTCGATGGCGCGGGTGGCCGCGTACAGCTCGATGGCGATGATGCGGGTCAGGTTGTCGACGGCGGTGCGGAGCTTGCGCGCGCCCGACCAGCCCATCGAGACGTGGTCCTCCTGCATGGCGGAGGAGGGGATGGAGTCCGCGGAGGACGGCACGGCCAGCCGCTTCATCTCGCTGACCAGGGCGGCCTGCGTGTACTGGGCGATCATCAGGCCGGAGTCGACGCCCGCGTCGTCGGCGAGGAACGGCGGCAGGCCGTGCGAGCGGTTCTTGTCGAGCAGCCGGTCGGTGCGCCGCTCGGCGATGGAGCCGAGGTCGGCGGCCGCGATGGCGAGGAAGTCCAGGACGTACGCGACGGGAGCGCCGTGGAAGTTGCCGTTGGACTCCACGCGCCCGTCGGGCAGGACCACCGGGTTGTCGACGGCGGAGGCCAGCTCGCGGGAGGCGACCAGGGCGGCGTGGGCGATCGTGTCGCGGCCGGCGCCGGCGACCTGCGGGGCGCAGCGCACGGAGTACGCGTCCTGCACGCGCGGGGCGGACTCCTCCTGGAAGTGCCCGGTGAGCCCGGAGCCCTTCAGGACGGCGGCCATGTTGGCGGCGGAGTCGCCCTGGCCCGGGTGCGGGCGGATGGCGTGCAGCTCGGGCGCGAGGACCTTCTCGGTGCCGAGCAGGGCCTCCAGCGTCAGGGCAGCGGTGATGTCGGCGGCGGTGTAGAGCCGGCGGAGGTCGGCGAGGGCCATGATCAGCATGCCGAGCATGCCGTCGGTGCCGTTGAGGAGGGCGAGGCCCTCCTTCTCGCGCAGCTCGACGGGCTCGATGCCGGCCTCGGCGAGCAGTTCGCCGGCCGGGCGGACGACGCCGTCCGGGCCCTCGGCGTCGCCCTCGCCCATCAGGGTGAGCGCGCAGTGCGAGAGCGGGGCGAGGTCGCCGGAGCAGCCGAGGGAGCCGTACTCGTGCACCACGGGCGTGATGCCCGCGTTGAGCACGTCGGCCATGGTCTGCGCGACGGAGGGGCGGACGCCGGTGTGGCCGGAGGCGACCGTCTTCAGGCGCAGGAACATCAGCGCGCGCACGACCTCCCGCTCGACGCGCGGGCCCATGCCTGCGGCGTGCGAGCGGACGATGTTGCGCTGGAGCTGGGCGCGCAGCTCGGGGCTGATGTGACGGGAGGCCAGGGCGCCGAAGCCGGTCGAGACGCCGTAGACGGGCTCGGGCTTGGCGGCGAGGGAGTCGACGATCTCGCGGGAGCGGGCGAGGGCGTCCAGGGCCTCGGGGGAGAGCTGGACCCGCGCGTTGCCGCGGGCGACGGCGATGACGTCCTCGGGGGTGGTCCCGGACGTCCCCACCACGACAGTGTGCATATCCATATTCAGCAGCCTACGGACTGAATCGCTTCATGTCACTAGTGACGTTCACGTGGACCTCTTACACCACCCACAGCGGCGTAACGGTCACTCCCGGCGGTCGCGCACGGCGGCCGCACCCGGCGCTCGCGCCCGCCGGTCACGCGCGCCCCCGGAACCGGCGGCGCTCGCCCGGGGCCTCCTGCTGCGCCGCGTCGGCCAGCTGCACCACGGCGGTGTCCCGCCCGGCAACGACGGGCCCGGCGGAGCGGGCGGCCTTGGCCTTGTACTGGGCGGCGTCGGCCAGCCGGAACAGCCGCCGGGAGGACTTCACGGCGCCGATCGGGTCCCCGGTGGAGGCGACCCCGCAGGCCACCCCCTCGCCCAGCTCCAGCCCGTCGGCCCGACGGCACAGCTCCTCGGTGACCCGCACCACCTCGTCGGCCGAGGGGCCGACGCTGACCAGGCAGAACTCGTCACCGCCGAGCCGGGCGGCGAGCGCGCCGGGCAGCATGGCCCCGCACAGGCTCAGCACGGACCCGAAGCGCTCCAGGAGCCGGTCGCCCGTGGCGTGGCCGAGGGTGTCGTTGACCCGCTTGAGGCCGTTCAGGTCGCACACCACCAGGCTGACGACGGCGCCGGCGCGCCGGTGCTCCTCCAGGGCCTCGTCGAGCCGCATGTCGACGGCGCGGCGGTTGGCCAGCCCGGTCAGCGGGTCGGTGAAGGCCAACCGGTGGGCCTCCTCCAGCCGGTCGCTCTGCGCGAGGCCGGCCGCGATCACGGCGGCGAGGACGGTCGCGAACTCGGCGTCGTCCTCGTCGAAGTCGGGCAGCCCGTCGTCCCGGGCCACGTACAGCTCGCCCCACGCCCGGCCGCTCAGCACGACGGGCGCCACCACGCAGGTGCCGCGGCCGCGCCGGCGCAGGGTCTCGCCGCGGCGGCCCGGGCGGGCGCCGCCGGCGCTCTCGACCCACGCGTGCGGGCCCCCGCCGCCGATCCAGCGCTCGTGCAGGAACTCGGTGATCTCGGGGAAGTCGTGCACGGGGTACGACTCGTCCTCGGGGAACTCGGCCTCGCCCGGCCGGCGCTCGCCCTCGTTGACGAGGACCCGCAGCCGGCCCCGCTCGCGCTCCCAGGCGGAGATCGCGGCGAACGACCCGTCCAGCGCCAGGCGCGCCCCCCGCGCGGCGGCCCGCATGCTGTCCCGCGGCGCCCCCGCGGCGGCCATGGCCTGCGCCAGGCCCACGACGGCCCGCAGCCGCGCATCGAGTCCCATCACCCCAGGTTAGGGAGTTTTATCCGATTTGGTAGGTCATGCCGGTCCAGCCCCCACCAGGCCGGGCCCGGCGGGGCCCCGGCGAGGGCCCGCCGGGGGCGGGCTTCCCGTACCGGAACCGCGCGACTACCGGCCCGGCCAGTTGGGGCGGCGCTTCTCGTTGAACGCCGCCACGCCCTCCGCGCGGTCGCCGGAGAAGGCCACCGTCCGCCAGGCCGCGTCCTCGATCTCCAGGCCGGCCGCCAGGTCCATCCCGTGGCCCAGCCGCAGCGCCCGCTTGGCCGCCCGCAGGCCGACCGGGGAGTTCGCCGCCATCCGGGCGGCCAGGGCGAGGGCCTCCTCCCGGTCCCGGCCCGCCGGTACCACCGAGTCGACCAGGCCCAGCGACAGCGCCTCCGCGGCCTCCACCCGCCGGGCCGTGAAGATCAGCTCCGCCGCCCGGGCCGCGCCCACCCGCCGCGGCAGCAGCTGGGTGCCCCCGCCGCCCGGGATCACGCCCACGGACACCTCGGGCAGGCCGACCACGGCCGTCTCGTCGGCCACGATCACGTCGCAGGCCAGCGCCAGCTCGAAGCCGCCGCCCAGCGCGAAGCCGTGCACCGCCGCGATCGTCGGCATCGGCAGTTCCAGCACGCCCCCGTACGCGCCCCGCGTCGTGGGCCGCTGGCGCACCAGCTCCGCATCGCTGAAGGAGTTGCGCTCCTTGAGGTCCGCGCCGACGCAGAACGCCCGCTCCGCCGTCGAGGTGAGCACGACGACCCGGACCGAGGGGTCCGCCGCCAGCTGCGCACAGGCCGACCCGATGGCCCGCGCCATCTCCGTCGACACCGCGTTCATCGCCTTCGGCCGGTCGAGGACCAGCTCCACGACCCCGTCGTCACCGTGCCGACGTACCGCTACGAACTCCGACTCCATCGCCGACTCCACCGACACAGGGCCCTCCCGGTTAACGAACGTTACCCGGGGATCTTAGGCTTCCGCCGCGTCAGCGACCAGGGCTCCACGACCCCCAGCCCGCGCACCGGCCGCTGCCACATCGGCTGCAGCGCGAAGCGGTAGGAGCCGCCGCCCTCCTCGGCCTCGGCCTCCTTCTCCGAGACCGGCGCCGCACCCGTGCGGCCCAGCTCCTCGGCCATCGCCCCGTCGACCAGCACCGCGTCCTTCGGGGCTATCGAGGTCAGCCGGCTGGCCAGGTTCACCGTGGTACCGAAGACGTCGCCCATCCGGGTCGTGACCGTGCCGAACGAGATGCCGACGCGCAGCTCCGGCATCTGCGGGTCCGACTCCATCGTCTCGATCAGCCGCAGCGCGATCTCGGCCGCCGTCGCCGCGTCGTCCGCCGCGTACAGCACCTCGTCGCCGAGCGTCTTGATCAGTCGGCCGCCGTGGGCGGCCACCAGGTCGGCGGCGTTCGTCTCGAAGGACTCGACCAGCTCGCCGAGCTGCTCCTCCTCCAGCCGGCGCGTCAGCCGGGTGAAGCCGACCAGGTCGGCGAAGCCCACCGCGAGGCGCCGGTCGACCATCTCCTCGTCGTCGGCCGCCTGCACGACCCGGCCGGTGGCCGCCGCCAGTTGGCGCCGCCACACGTAGACGAGGAACTCCTCCAGCTCCGGCAGGAGCAGCTCGACCAGCGGGTACGTGACCTCCGTACGGGTCATGCCCGGCTCCGGCGGCTCGGTCAGCCCCTCCAGGAAGGAATCGATCTGCCATTCGGCCAGTCGGGCGGTGGTCTGCCCGGTGGACCGGGCCACCTGCACCGCCATCGGCTCGCTCAGCAGCCCCGCCTCGACCAGGCCGGCGAGCCGGCGCAGCGCGAGGACGTCGGCCTCGGTCAGGGCCCTGGCCTGCCCGATGTCCGCGAAGCCCATGGCCCGCCAGAAGCGGGAGGCGAGCTCCATCGAGACGCCGGCGCTGCGGGCCGCCTGGAACGGGGTGTAGCGGCGCTCGGCGCCCAGGATCAGCTGCTCCAGCCGGATGGCGAGCGGGTCCGCCGTCGGCTGGGCGGTGTGGTCGACCTCGTGGTGCGGGGTGTGCTGGTCGCGCCCGATCGGCGTGCCCGGGCTCCCCGGGCCGCCCGGGTTCCCGGATCCGCCCGGGTTCCCGGGTCCGCGGGCGGACGCGCCGGACGTAGAGTCGTCGACGGTCAAGGGGCCGCCTCCTGTCCATTCCGTGCGCACTGCCCTGCCGAACCGGGTGATCACCGGAAAGGACCGGGATCGCCTAAACCATACGGCAGGTGTGCCGTAGCTCACTCCCCACTCCCGTTACCTCCGGCGCCCGCCGGGGTCACGGGCCGGTCCGGGACCCCGCCGGGCGCACGCCCCGCGCGGCCCGCCCGGGGCCGCCGGGGTGGCCGGCCCGGACCCGCCGGACCGGCCCGGACCCGCTCTAGTGCGCGGACCTGAGGTGCACCACGTCCCCGGCGCCGACGGCCTCGTGCGTCCCGTCCTCCGTCCGGACGACGAGCCGCCCCTCCGCGTCGACCGCTTCGGCCGTCCCGGTGAGCGACCGCCCGCCGGGCAGGTCCGCCCGCACGTGCCGGCCGAGGGTCGCGCACTGCGCCGCGTACGCCTCCTGCAGACCGCTGGCCGCGGGGTCGCCGCCGGTGGCGCGCCAGTTCCCGTACCACTCCTCCAGCGACCGCAGTACGGCCTTCAGCAGCGGCTCGCGGTCCGTGACGGCGGCCTTCGCCAGGGCCAGCGAGCCGGCCTGCGGGACCGGCAGCTCGTCCTCGGTCAGCGACACGTTGAGGCCGATGCCGATGACGATCCCGTCCGCGACCCGCTCCGCGAGGATGCCGGCGGCCTTGCGCTCCTCGCCCTCCACGGTGACCAGCAGGTCGTTGGGCCATTTGAGTGCGGTGTCCACCCCGGCGGCCCGGGCCAGCCCGGCCGACGTGGCCACCCCGGCCAGCAGCGTCAGCCAGCCCCACCGCTCCTGCGGCACGGCCTCGCCGGGCTTGAGCAGCACGGAGAAGAACAGCCCCGACCGGGCGGGCGCGACCCAGCTGCGGTCGAGGCGCCCGCGCCCGGCGGTCTGCTCCTCGGCGACGAGCACGGCCCCCTCGGGCAGCTGCCCGGCCCGGGCGGCGAGATCGGTGTTGGTGGAGCCGGTGGTGGGGACGACTTCCACGGAGGACCACAGTCCTTGCCCGGTGACGAGGGCGCGCTGCAGCGCGGCGGCATTCAGGGGCGGCCGGTCGAGGTCGGACCAGCGACCCGCGGAGGGCCCGGAAGGGGCTCCTCCTGAAGCATCTGATGGCGTCATGCAACCCACAGTAGGTGTGTCAAACGCCGCACTGCCGAGCGCCATGCCCGCCGATACGCTACGCACCAGTAGCCAGCAGTAGTCATTCATTGACCAGGCAGTTGACACCACGCAGGGAGCCGCGACCCCGATGTCACAACCGTCAGAGCCGATCGACATCCACACCACCGCGGGCAAGATCGCGGATCTGCAGCGCCGTATCGAGGAGGCCTCGCACGCCGGGTCCGCCCGGGCCGTGGAGAAGCAGCACGCCAAGGGCAAGCTGACGGCCCGCGAGCGGATCGCCCTGCTGCTGGACGAGGGCTCTTTCGTCGAGCTGGACGAGTTCGCCCGGCACCGCTCCACCGACTTCGGCATGGAGAAGAACCGCCCGTACGGCGACGGCGTCGTCACCGGCTACGGCACCGTCGACGGCCGTCCGGTGGCGGTGTTCTCCCAGGACTTCACCGTGCTCGGCGGCTCCCTGGGCGAGGTCTTCGGCCAGAAGATCATGAAGGTGATGGACTTCGCGCTGAAGACCGGCTGCCCGGTCGTCGGCATCAACGACTCCGGCGGCGCCCGCATCCAGGAGGGCGTCATGGCCCTCGGCATGTACGGCGAGATCTTCCGCCGCAACACCCACGCCTCCGGTGTGATCCCGCAGATCTCGCTGGTCGTCGGTCCGTGCGCGGGCGGTGCGGTCTACTCCCCCGCCATCACCGACTTCACGGTGATGGTCGACCAGACCTCGCACATGTTCATCACCGGCCCGGACGTCATCAAGACGGTCACGGGCGAGGACGTCGGCTTCGAGGAGCTCGGCGGCGCCCGCACCCACAACGCCACCTCGGGCGTGGCCCACCACATGGCCGGGGACGAGAAGGACGCCATCGAGTACGTCAAGTCCCTGCTGTCGTACCTGCCGTCGAACAACCTCTCCGAGCCGCCCGCCTTCCCGGAGGAGGCCGACACCGAGGTCTCCGACGCCGACCGCGAGCTCGACGTGCTGATCCCGGACAGCGCGAACCAGCCGTACGACATGCACACGGTGATCGAGCACGTCCTCGACGACGGCGAGTTCCTGGAGACCCAGTCGCTGTTCGCCCCCAACATCGTCACCGGCTTCGGCCGGGTCGAGGGCCACCCGGTGGGCGTCGTCGCCAACCAGCCGATGCAGTTCGCCGGCTGCCTCGACATCAACGCCTCCGAGAAGGCCGCCCGCTTCGTGCGGACCTGCGACGCCTTCAACATCCCGGTGCTGACCTTCGTCGACGTCCCGGGCTTCCTGCCGGGCACCGACCAGGAGTACAACGGAATCATCCGGCGCGGCGCGAAGCTGATCTACGCCTACGCCGAGGCCACCGTCCCCCTGATCACCGTCATCACCCGCAAGGCCTTCGGCGGCGCCTACGACGTCATGGGCTCCAAGCACCTCGGCGCCGACCTCAACCTGGCCTGGCCGACCGCGCAGATCGCCGTCATGGGCGCGCAGGGCGCGGTCAACATCCTGCACCGCCGCACCATCGCCGAGGCCGAGGCCGCCGGCGAGGACGTGGAGGCCGTCCGCGCCCGGCTCATCGCCGAGTACGAGGACACGCTGCTCAACCCGTACACGGCCGCCGAGCGCGGCTACGTCGACGCGGTCACGATGCCCTCGGAGACCCGCGCGCACGTCGTCAAGGGCCTGCGCCAGCTGCGCACCAAGCGCGAGTCCCTGCCGCCGAAGAAGCACGGCAACATCCCCCTCTAGGTCCGGGAGGTCAAGTCCTGTGGTGATCAAGGTCGTCAAGGGGAATCCGACGCCGGAGGAGCTGGCCGCCGCCCTGGCGGTGGTCCAAGCGCGCGCGGCGGTGCTGGCCTCGGCACCGTCGGGCGCACCGCGAGTGGCCGACGCCTGGGCGGCGCCGAGCCGGGTGGCGGCGCGGACGCTGCCGCAGCCGGGGCCGCGGGCGTGGGCCCGTACGTACTGGCCGGGCCGGGGCTGAGGTCCCGCCGGCCGGGTCCGGCCGGGCTCGGCCGGAATCGGGCCGGGTCCGGCCCGAAGATGGCGCGAACCGGTGGGGGGGGGGGGGGGGGCGGGTTCCGGGTTGGCCCCCGCCCCCCCTTGCGAAAGAGTGGGGCTTCTTTTTTTCCCCCCCCCCCCCCCCCACCCCCCTAAATACACCCCAAA
>NZ_JBVHVT010000010.1:107912-135484 GCF_055564695.1 Streptomyces sp. NPDC029014 | reverse complement strand
TCCCCCCCCCCCCCCCCCACCCCCCCCCCCCCCCCCCCCCCCCCCCCCCCTCCCCCCCCCCCCCCCCCCCGGGCCCCGACGCTCCCGCTAGAGCTTCTGCACCGGCGCGTAGCGCAGCAGCAGCCGCTTCGGCTTGCCGTCCCCGAAGTCGATGGTCGCCTGGGCGTCCGAGCCGGCACCCGTGATCTGCTGGACGGTGCCCAGCCCGAACTGGTCGTGCGTGACCCGGTCCCCCACCGTCAGCGCCACGACCGGCTTGTCGGCGGCCCGGCGCGTCGCGAACCCGGACGGCCCCGACCGCGTACGGGAGGAGGACAGGAAGGCCTCCGGGGAGGTGCCGAACGAGGCCTTGCCCGACCCGAAACCGGAGCCGGAGCCGCGCATCGGGCCGGCCGGCTTCTGCGCGGCGCCGGTGCGCTTCCACTCCAGGTACTGGGCCGGGATCTCCTCGAGGAACCGCGACGGCGGGTTGTACGAGGGCGTGCCCCAGGCGCTGCGCATCGAGGAGCGGGTCAGGTACAGGCGCTCGCGGGCCCGGGTGATGCCGACGTAGGCCAGCCGCCGCTCCTCCTCCAGCTCCTTGGTCTGGCCGAGGGCCCGCATGTGCGGGAAGACCCCGTCCTCCATACCGGTCAGGAAGACCACGGGGAATTCGAGGCCCTTGGCGGTGTGCAGGGTCATCAGCGTGATGACGCCGGAGCCTTCGGTGTCCTCGTCCGGGATCTGGTCGGAGTCGGCGACGAGCGCGACCTGCTCCAGGAACTCGGCGAGGGTGCCCGGGTTGTCCTCACCGCGGGCCTGCTCGAATTCCAGGGCCACCGCTGCGAGTTCCTGGAGGTTCTCGATCCGCGTCTCGTCCTGCGGGTCGGTCGAGGCCTGGAGCTCGGCGAGGTAGCCCGTGCGTTCCAGCACCGCCTCCAGCACCACCGCCGGGCCCGCGCCGGACTCGGCGATCGTGCGCAGCTCCTCCATGAGCACGTTGAACCGCTTCACGGCGTTGGTGGAGCGCGCGGCCATGCCGTACGCCTCGTCCACGCGCCGCAGCGCCTGCGGGAAGGTGATCTTCTCGCGCAGGGCGAGGGCGTCGATCATCGCTTCCGCGCGCTCGCCGATGCCGCGCTTGGGGACGTTCAGGATCCGGCGCAGCGGGACGTTGTCCTCCGGGTTGGCGAGGACGCGCAGGTACGCGAGGACGTCGCGGACCTCCTTGCGCTCGTAGAAGCGGACCCCGCCGACGACCTTGTAGGGCAGGCCGACGCGGATGAAGACCTCCTCGAACACGCGCGACTGGGCGTTGGTCCGGTAGAAGATCGCGACGTCCCCCGCCTTCGCCCGGCCGGCGTCGGTGAGGCGGTCGATCTCGTCGGCGACGAACTGGGCCTCGTCGTGCTCGGTGTCGGCGACGTAGCCGGTGATGACGGCGCCGGAGCCGGCGTCGGTCCACAGGTTCTTGGCGCGGCGGTTCTCGTTGCGCTCGATGACCGCGTTGGCCGCGGAGAGGATCGTCTGGGTGGAGCGGTAGTTCTGCTCCAGCAGGATCGTCGTCGCGTCCTTGTAGTCCTCCTCGAACTGGAGGATGTTGCGGATCGTCGCGCCGCGGAAGGCGTAGATCGACTGGTCGGCGTCGCCCACCACGCACAGCTCGGCCGGCGGCAGGTCCGGGAGGCCGGGGCCGACCAGCTCGCGCACCAGCGTGTACTGGGCGTGGTTGGTGTCCTGGTACTCGTCGACGAGGACGTGCCGGAACCGCCGCCGGTAGTGCTCGGCGACGTCCGGGAACGCCTGGAGCAGGTGGACGGTGGTCATGATGATGTCGTCGAAGTCGAGGGCGTTGGCCTCGCGCAGCCGCCCCTGGTACATGGCGTACGCCTGGGCCAGGGTCTTCTCGAAGCCGTCGGCGGCCTGTCCGGCGAAGGCGTCCTCGTCGATCAGCTCGTTCTTGAGGTTCGAGATCTTGGCGTTGAAGGACTTGGGCGGGAACTTCTTCGGGTCCAGGTCCAGGTCGCGGCAGACGAGCGCCATCAGGCGCTTGGAGTCGGCGGCGTCGTAGATCGAGAAGGACGAGGTGAAGCCGAGCCGTTTGGACTCCCGGCGCAGGATCCGCACGCACGCGCTGTGGAAGGTGGACACCCACATGGCGTTCGCCCGCGGCCCGACCAGGCCCTCGACGCGCTCCTTCATCTCGGCCGCGGCCTTGTTGGTGAAGGTGATCGCCAGGATCTGGCCCGGGTGGACGTTGCGCGCGGCCAGCAGGTGGCCGATGCGGTGGGTCAGCACACGGGTCTTGCCGGAGCCGGCGCCGGCCACGATCAGCAGCGGGGAGCCCGCGTGCACCACGGCCGCGCGCTGCTGTTCGTTCAGCCCGTCCAGCAGCGCCGCCGGGTCGATGACCGGCTTCGCGGTGCCGTCGCGGTAGTAGGCGTCACCGCTCATGGGCGCGTCGAAGTGGCCCTCGAAGAGGTCGTCCGCACCCGGCTCCGGGGCGTGCGCGTCCTCGTACTCCTCGGGCGGCGGCGGGACCTCGTCGGAGGGGGTGAGGTCGGCCAGGAAGCTGTCGTCAAAGAGGCTGCTCATCGCCTTCCGAGTCTAGGGGTCCGCGGGGACACCCGGGGCCGGGTCAGCGTGTGACGAGGGCCAGCAGGCCGGGGAAGCGCTGCTCCAGGTCCTCGCGGCGCAGCGCGAGGTAGAGGCGGCGGCCCTGGGGGCGCTGGCGGATGACGCCGCTCTCGCGCAGCGTCTTGAGGTGGTGCGTGACGCTCGACCGGGGCAGGTCGGGGACGACCTCGCCGCAGTAGGCCTCCTCGCCGGAGGAGAGCTTGCGGACGATCTCCAGCCGGACGGGGTGACCGAGGGCCGCGAGGACCTCGGCGAGTTCGAGGCTGTCGGCGTCGGGGTGGGTCAGCTCTGCAGCAGCGGCGGCCATGCCCTCACTGTACGCAGATCTCGTAAGGCCATTGCCGGATCGTTCGAGGATCTCGTACAGTCGCGCTATCGATCGTACGAAATCTTCGAACGGTCGCAGGACCTCGGCCGCCCACGGGAGGACACCCCATGCCCCGCACCACCCCGGCCCTGCTCGACGACGCCGCCCCCGCCGACGCCCCGCTCGACGACGCCGCGCTCGCCGCCTCCCTCGACGGCGGTTTCACCAGCCGCCACGCCGACGTCGACGGCGTCCGCCTGCACTACGTCGAGGGCGGCGACCCCGCCGGCGCACCCCTGGTACTGCTCGGCGGCTGGCCCCAGACCTGGTGGCAGTGGCGCAAGGTGCTGCCGGACCTGGCCCGCCGCTACCGCGTGATCGCCGTCGACCTGCGCGGCATGGGCGGCTCCGCCAAGCCGGAGGGCGGCTACGACAAGAAGACGCTGGCCCGCGACGTCCACGGGCTGCTGGGCCGGCTCGACATCGGGTCCGCGCACGTCGTCGGCCACGACATCGGCGCGATGGTGGCGTACGCGTTCGCCGCCAACCACCCCGGGGCCACCCGGAAGGTCGCCCTCCTGGACGTCTCCCACCCCCACGAGGGCTGGGCCGCGATGCCGCTGCTGCCCCGCGCGGGCCTGCGGCACCTGTGGTGGTTCGCGTTCAACCAGGTCCACGACCTGCCCGAGCAGCTGCTCGCCGGCCGCTCCCGCATCCTGCTGGACTGGCTCTTCGGCGCCATGACCCGCGGGCAGGAGATCGACGAGCACGCCCGCGCCGTGTACGCCCGCGCCTACGACGCCCCGGAGGCGATCCGCGCCGGCAACGACTGGTACCGCGCCTTCCCCCAGGACATCGCCGACCTGGCGACGTACGCCCCGGTGACCGCGCCCCTCCTCGCCCTCGGCGGCGAGCACAGCAACCACGAGCGGCTCGTGGCGGACGTCCCGGCCCTCGGCACCGACACCCGCGTCGTCCGCATCGACGGCAGCGGGCACTACCTCCCGGAGGAGGCCCCGCGGGCGGTCGTGGAGGAGCTGACCCGCTTCCTGGGCTGATGGAGGGCCCCCGTACGCTCGACCGCATGGACGTACTGATCAACGCCTTCGTCGGCCTGCACATCATCGGAATCGCCTCGCTGCTGGGCGGCTTCCTGACCCAGATGAAGGCGATGGGCGCCGGCACCGCCCGCTTCGTGCCCGCGATGCTGCACGGCGCACTGACGATGCTGGTGACCGGCGTCCTGCTGGTCGGCTTCCGCGAGATGGACGGCGGCAGCGTCAACAACATCAAGATCGGCGTGAAGCTCGCCGTCCTCTTCGTGGTCCTCGCCCTCGTCTACGTCAAGCGCGACGAGGAGCAGGTCGACAAGGCGGTCTTCGGCGCGGTCGGCGGCCTGACCGTGGTCAACATCTTCATCGCCACCCTCTGGACCTGATCCGAAAACGACACCTGCGGATCACGACGGGGCATTTGCGTTCATCTCGTCATCCGACCGTTACCACGCGGTCTAGCGTCCTCCTCCGAGCCCCGACGGAGGAAGGACGTGAGGCCCTCGTGGCCAGTCATCGAAAGCCCCGGCAGCGCCCGCTCAGCGGCGGCACCGTACGCACCGCCGCCACCCTCGCCCTCGCGGGCGCTGCCACCGCCACCGCCTTCGAAGGCACCTCCCAGGCCGACCCGCAGCGGACGCCCTCCCAGATCAAGGCGGAGGTCGACCGGCTCTACGAGGAGGCCGAGGCCGCCACCGAGCGGTACAACGGGGCGAAGGAGAAGGCCGACGGGGCCCAGCGCGCGCTGGACGAGCTGCGCGACGAGACCGCCCGCCGGACCGACCGGCTCAACACCGCCCGCCGGGCCCTCGGCTCCCTGGCCGCCGGGCAGTACCGCAGCGGGGGTCTCGGGCCGGCCGTGCAGCTGGCCATGGCCGACGACCCCCAGGACTACCTCGACCGGGCCGCGCTCCTGACCCGGGCCGGCGACCGCAGCGCCGCCGACATCACCTCCGTACGCCGCCGGCTCGACGAGGTCGGCGCCCTGCGCGAGCAGGCGGCCGGGCGCCTCGCCGAGCTGCGGGCCGGCCAGGCCGAGCTCGCCGCGCAGAAGTCCGTGATCGAGGGGAAGCTCGACGCCGCCAAGCGGCTGCTGGCCCGACTCACGGCCGAGGAACGGGCCGCGTACGAGGCCCCGGCCGGCGCCGGCCAGGCGTCCCCCGCCGGCGTCCGCACCCCGGCGCCGGCCGCCCCGTCGGACGGCAGCCGGGCTGCCCGCGCCGTCGCCTTCGCCCACGGCGCGATCGGAAAACCGTACGTCTGGGGAGCGACGGGGCCGGGCGCCTTCGACTGCTCCGGCCTGACCCAGGCCGCGTACCGCTCGGCGGGGCTCTCCCTGCCCCGCACCACCTACACCCAGATCAACGCCGGCCGGCGGGTGTCCCGCAGCGAGCTGGCCCCGGGCGACCTGGTGTTCTTCTACCCCGGGGTCACCCACGTCGGCCTGTACATCGGCAACGGCCAGATGATCCACGCCCCGCGGCCGGGCTCGACGGTCCGCGTGGCCCCGGTCGACTCCATGCCCTGGGCCGGCGCGACCCGCCCGGCCTAGCCCGGCCTGGCCCGGCCCGGACGGTCGCGGGTCGGCCCGGTCCGCCGCGGCTACGGCAGCTTCACCACCGTGGTCAGCCAGCCGAAGGTCTGCGGCAGCTGCTTCGACCACGAATCGAGGTTGTGGCCGCCGACGACCTTCTCCGCGTGCACGACGGTGGGGCTCTTCGCGATCGCCGCGAGGTCCGTGCCGGACAGGTACCCGTCGTGCTCGGCCCCCGACATCCACAGCGAGACCGCGGGAGGCGTGGGCGCGGCCTGGAGCACGGCCTTCAGGTTGTGGGTGCGGCGCAGCTCCGGGTCCTGGGCGACCAGGGAGGACGGCTCCTGGCCCGGGTCGTTGTAGCCCGACAGCGAGACCGCGGCGCTGTAGCGGTCGGGGTGGGCGATCGCCAGCTTCGCGGCGCAGTACGCGCCGGCCGAGTAGCCGGCCACGCCCCAGGTGCGGGCCTCGTCCGAGGCCCGGAAGTTGTCGAGGACCATCTTGCGGACGTCGACGCTGAACCAGCTGTCGGCATTGACCTTGCCGGTGATGTTGGCGCAGCCGGTGTCGGCGTTCCCGAGCAGCATGGCGCGCGGCGACACCAGGATGAACGGCGCCACCTTGCCGCTCTTCATCAGCGGCTCCAGCACCTCGTGCGCCTTGAGCCCCTGGAACCAGGACTTGCCGGTTCCGGGAATGCCGGGGATCAGCTCGACGACCGGGAACTTCTTGTCCTTGTAGGCCGGGTCGTCGTACTGCGGCGGCAGCCACACCATGACGTCGCCCTTGACCCCGGAGATCTTGCCGTCGAGCTCCGTCTTCTTCACCCGGCCGCCGAGGCCGTCGACCGGGTGCCACTCCTGGAGCACCTTCGGGGCCGCCTCGACCTTCTTGCCGCCCGTCCCGTCCGGGCCGAGGTCGTTGGCGGCCTGCACGTAGTCGCTCGTACCGAGCAGGTCGCCCCACGAGGCGTAGAAGTTCATGTCCCGGTTCACCGTGACGAACACCAGGGCGACGGCCGTCACCTGTGCGAAGACCAACATCAGGCCGCGCACCACGAGCCGTGCGACGACGGGGCCGCGCACCTTGCTCCACACGGCCAGCGGCAGGACGACGGCGATCGCCGTCAGGGCGATCGCCGTCGCGAAGAGGGGTATTCCGGTCAAGCTCATCACGCCAGCCTAGAGGGCTGCGGACGGTGCCCGGGTTCCCCGGTCGGCCTGCGGCATGGGTCACAGGGGACGGGTGGGACTCCTCAGACGAGGCGGCGGGCGGTGGCCCAGCGGGTCAGCTCGTGCCGGTTCGACAGCTGGAGCTTGCGCAGGACCGCCGAGACGTGCGACTCCACCGTCTTGACCGAGATGAACAGCTGCTTGGCGATCTCCTTGTACGCGTAACCGCGCGCGATGAGCCGCAGCACCTCGCGCTCGCGCTGGGTCAGCCGGTCCAGGTCCTCGTCGACCGGCGGGGCGTCGGTCGAGGCGAAGGCGTCCAGGACGAAGCCCGCGAGCCGCGGCGAGAACACCGCGTCGCCGTCCTGCACCCGGAAGACCGAGTCGACCAGGTCGGTGCCGGTGATGGTCTTCGTCACATAGCCGCGCGCGCCGCCCCGGATGACGCCGATGACGTCCTCGGCCGCGTCCGACACCGACAGGGCCAGGAAGCGCACCGGGTGCTCGGCCGCCGCCATCAGCGGGGCGCAGCGCCGCAGCACCTCGACGCCGCCGCCGCCGGGCAGGTGCACGTCGAGGAGGACCACCTCGGGCCGGGTGGCGGTGATGACGGTGACGGCCTGGTCGACGTCGGCGGCCTCGCCGACGACCTCGACACCGGTGACGGCCGTGTCCCCGATCTCGGCCTGCACGCCCGCGCGGAACATCCGGTGGTCGTCGACGAGGACCACCCGGACCCGGCGGTCCACCGCGCCGCCGTCCTGCCCCTGGCCCTGGCCCTGACCCTGCGTGCCCGCGTCAGTGCTCCGACCGTTCTGACCGTTCAGCCCGTTCATGCCGCCTTCGCCGCCCTCTCCATCTCCAGCTCGACTTCCGTGCCGCCGTCGGGTGCGGACCGCAGCCGTGCGGTCCCCCCGTTGCGCTGCATCCGGCCGATGATCGATTCTCGTACGCCCATGCGGTCGTCCGGTACCGCGTCGATGTCGAAGCCCGGCCCCCGGTCCCGTACGGACACGAACACCGTCTGCCCCTCCACCTCGGCGTAGACCTGCACCGGGCCCCCGTCGCCACCGTACTTGGCCGCGTTGACCATCGCCTCGCGCGCGGCCTGCACCTGCGCGCCCAGCTTCTCGTCGAGGGGGCAGTCGCCGACCACCACGACCTCGATGGGGACGCCGTGGTGGTCCTCCACCTCGGCGGCGGTCTTCTTCACCGCCTCGGCGAGCGTGGTGGGCTCCTCGGCCTCGTCCTTGCCGGTGCCCTCGGGCTTGTACAGCCAGTTGCGCAACTCCCGCTCCTGGGCGCGGGCGAGGCGGCGCACCTCGCCGACGTCCTCGGCGTTGCGCTGGATCAGGGTGAGGGTGTGCAGCACGGAGTCGTGGACGTGTGCCGCGACCTCGGCCCGCTCCTGGGCGCGGATGCGCATCAGGCGCTCCTCGGACAGGTCCTGGGTCATCCGGATCAGCCACGGCCCGGCGAGCAGCGCGATGCCGACGAGGACGGCGAGGGCGGCGGTGAGCACGTTGCCGAGCTGGGCGGCCGAACCGCGGACGACGATGAAGACGGTGAGGCCGACGCCGACGAGCACCACGCCGGCGAGACTGCGGGCCAGGTGCAGCATCCGCCCGTTGCCGCCGGCGGCGGCACCCCAGTGCGCGCGCCGGGCGTTGTCGGCCTGCCGCCAGACGAGGACCACACCGGCGCCGACGAGCAGGGTCGGCCACACGTACCGGCCGGAGGTGCCGTCGTCCTGGACCTTCGCGATGAAGATGCCGGTGCCGACGCAGAGCGCGATCAGCGCGCCGACCTGCCCCTTGTCGGGCTTGCGCAGCCGCCCGCTGCCGTCGGTGAGGCTGTCGAAGAAGGAGCGGTGCGCGGTACGGCCGCCGACGCCCAGCGGTACGAAGACCCAGAACGCGGCGTACAGCAGGACGCCGAGCCCGTCGCCCCAGAGGAACAGGCCGAGGAAGGCGAGCCGGACCCACACCACGGGCAGCCCGAGGTGCCCGGCCAGTCCGCGCGCGACACCGCCGAGCATCCGGCCGTCGGCGCTGCGGTAGAGCCGGCGCTGCGGCGCTTCGTCGGACTCGGGGGCGTGCGGGGTGCGCGGGGCGGCGGAAACGGGCATGTCACCGATGGTCACACGGGCACGGGGCGGCCGGCATCAGGGCATCCCCCCACTTGTGACCGGGGGATATCAGGGTTGCGCCAGGGTAAGGCCCGATGCCGGCGGCTCCGACGGCCCGTCACCATGGACCCATGACCAAGCACGACTCCCCGCCGCCGGGCGGCATGCCCGAGGACCGGTCCGCCGACCGGGCCGGCGAACGGGCCGCCGAGCGGGCCGCCGAGCGGCCGCCGCTGCGCCGCAGCAAGCGCGACAAGGTCCTCGCCGGTGTGTGCGGGGGCCTCGGCCGCTACTTCGACCTGGACCCCGTGATCTTCCGGATCGTGCTCGGCGTCCTCACCGTCACCGGCGGCTTCGGCCTGATCTTCTACGGCTTCGCGTGGCTGCTGCTGCCGGTCGAGGGCGAGGAGGACAGCGAGGCGAAGAGGCTGCTGACCGGCCGGGTCGAAGGGGCCACGCTGGCGGCGGTGTTCGCGGCCCTGGCGGGCTGCGCGCTGTTCCTGTCGATGCTGCACAACGGCGGTCTCGGGGCCTTCTCCGTACTGGTCGTGCTGGCGGTGGGCGCGGGCGCGTACGTCTCCCAGCGCCGCCGGAGCACCACCACCGATCCCGAGACGGAGTCGCCGGCCGCGCACCGCCCCGCCCCGCCGGAGACACAGGCCCCGCCCGCGCCGGGCGGCCCGTCCTGGTGGCGGGACCCGCTGGTCAAGGACGGCACCACCGGCCCCGTCGGGTCCACCGGCTACCTGTGGGGGCCGGACGACTCCGCCGGCGTCGCGGCGGACGCCACGGCCGGCCGGGCGGGCGGGAAGGCCGGGGCGGGCCTCGACCGGCCGCGGCCCCGCGGCGGGATCGGCGGGCGGGTGTTCGTACTGGCCCTGCTGGCGGGGGCGGTGGCGACCGTCGCGGTGTGGGAGGACGGCACCCTCTCGCACGCGCTGCAGATGGGCCTGGCCTCGGCCCTGGCCGTCTTCGGCCTCGGCCTCGCGGTCAGCTCGGTCAAGGGGCGCACCGGCTTCGGGACCCTCTTCCTCGCCATGGTCACGGCCGGGCTGCTGGCCCTCGCGTCCGCCCTGCCCGAGAGCATCGGCACCGACTGGCGGGACGTCCGCTGGCGGCCGGCCGCGATGGCCGACGTACGGCCGCAGTACACGGCGGACACCGGGCTGGCCACGCTGGACCTGAGCCGGCTGGACGTGCCGAAGGGCACCACGCTGTCCGTGCGGGCCGACATCGAGGCGGGCCGCCTCAAGGTGATCGTGCCCCGCGAGGTCACCGCCCGGGCCGACGTGTCGGTGCGGCTCGGCGACATCAAGATGCCCGGGGACGACAGCCGGACCATCCGCATCAAGAGCGGCGGCGAAGCCGAGCAGCAGACCCTGGAACCGGCCGCGGGCACCGAGCCCGGCGGCACGATCGAGCTGCACCTGCACGCAGGTGTGGGTCAGGTGGAGGTGGCACGTGCCGCGTCATGAGTTCCAACCGGGACGGCTCCTGGCGGGCCTGGTCCTGACCGCCGCGGGCGTGCTGTACCTGCTCGACGCGACCGGGGAGGTGGACACGCCCTGGTTCCTGGTGGTGCCGATGGCCGCGGGCGGACTGGTCCTGGCCTCGCTGGTCGGGATGGTGACCTACGCGGTGCGGCGCGACCTGCGGGACCGCTCGGACGACCGCTCCGCGCGCCGCGACCGGATCAGCGAGTCCAGGGACCAGTAGGGGGCGCCGGCCAGGACCAGCGGCGTCCAGGCCATCAGGTAGGCGAGGTCGTTGCCGTAGTAGTACGGGGTCACCTGCCAGGACACCGTGAGCCACAGGCTGAGCGATACCAGCGCTCCGCCCGCCGCCGCGAGCCGGGTCAGCAGCCCGGCGAGGACGGCCAGGCCGACCGCGGTCTCGGCGACGGCCAGCAGGACGGCGAATCCGACGGGCGAGAGCAGGGCCAGGTCGACGAGACCGGGGACCGCGGAGGTGTCGCGCACCCCGCGCATCACCTCGCCGATGGAGCCCGGACCGGAGGCGGACAGGAACGCGGGATCGGTGAGCTTGTCCAGGCCCGCGTAGACGAAGGTCACGCCGAGGAAGACGCGCAGCGGCAGGAGCGCGTAGCGGGCGGCCCGGTCCCGCAGCGTGGGGGTCGCCCGGCCGGCGGGAGCGGCGTGGCCGGCGGTGGCACCGGGGTCCTCGGAGGTGCCGGGGACGCGGGAGGCGCCGGGAGGACGCGAGTCGTCGGGCACGTGGAAGCCGTCGGAGGCGTGGGGGCTCCCGGGACTGTCGGGGCTCCCGGGGCTGTCGGGGCTGTCGGGGCTGTCGGGTCTGGTCACGCCCCCATCTCTACCCGCTTCATTCGGCCACGTCGATGCTGTAGCGGTTGGATTCCACCCCCGCCGCGGTGACCACCTGGAGCTCGACCCGGCCCGGTTCCACTTCCGCCGGTACCGGCACCGTCAGCACCGCGTCCGCCGGGTTGGAGAACCCGCCCGCCACCGGGACCAGCGGCACGTGCACGTGGACCGTCCCGATCCGCACCACCAGCCGCGCCAGCATCTCCGGCGTCTGCGCCCCGGGCGGTACGAACCCCACCCCCCGGATCTCGATGTCGTCCCCCGGCCGGACGGCCGCGTCCAGGTCCCCGGGCTCGCGTCTGCGGACCACCGCCAGCACCAGCGGACGGGTCACCTCCGCGTACTTGGCGGCCAGGTACACCGCGGCCGACAGGGCCACCAGCAGCGCCAGCGCCCACGGCAGCCGCGGCAGCCGGTCCGGGAACCGGGCCAGCGACACCGCGGCGTAGCCCAACACCACCGTGGAGACCAGGACGTACTGCGCGTCCGGGAGACTGCCCCGGCCCGCGTCGTCCGTCAGCAGGTCCACCCCGCGCGGGCGGTCCGCGGGCAGCTTCTGCAGGCGCTGCCCGAGGATCCGTACGGCGACCACCCGGCGCACCAGCACCGCCACCCCCGAGGTCAGCGCGACCACCACCAGCAGCGGCAGGGCCCGCCCGAACGCCAGCCCCTCGTACAGCGCGCGCCGCTGCGGCCCGGGCGCCGACGCCGCCAGCCGCAGCGCGGGCAGCAGCGCGGCGAACGCGGTCAGCAGCAGCCAGGCACTCGGCACCGCCTTCGAGGTGGACAGCCGGTTGTCCTCCCCGACCAGCGGGGCCAGCAGCCCACCGCGCACCGACTGGGCGCGGGCGGCGACCGTGAGCAGCCCGGCCAGCACCAGGGCCGCCAGCAGGGCGGCGGTGCGCGCCGTGGACCACCCGGTGCCCAGCGCGGCGCCGACCTGCACCAGCAGCAGCACCCCGGCGGCGATCCACACGGCGAGCACGGCCCGCCGCGAGAACAGGTACAGCCAGGAGGTGCCGGCCTCGCGCCCCCGGTCGGCGACCGTACGGGCCGACAGGGTCAGCTCGTCGGAGACCCACTGCCGGGACGCGCCGGCGGACCGGGCCACCGCGGCCGGCAGCCCCTGCCCCGCGGCGAACTCGTCGCGCTTCTCCAGGAACGCGGCGACCGCGCGCCGGTGGCCCTCCTGCGCGCCGTGCGGGCAGTCGTCGCAGGTGCATGCGCCGCCGTGGGGCACAAGGGAGATCGGGTGGACAGCCACGTGCCTGCCGCCTCTCTGAACTACGGTGCAATGCCAGCGAATTGTGCACCACTGCGGCAGTGTTCCGGATTGCGCACGATGTCAGAGCAGGTGATTAACCGTTCATGATGTTGACGTCACGTGCGGCGCACCGTGCGCACCCGCCGGCCCGCCGCCCTGCACGGACTGCCACAGGGGCTGGAAGGCGGCCCAGGCCGCGAGGTCCGTCCCGAACCGCTCCCGCACGGCGAGCGCGTCCCGGTGGGCGATCGGCACGGGCCTGCCCGCGGCCCGTGCGACCAGCTGCACCTGCGCCGCCCGCTCGGCCGCGACGCACCACCAGGCGGCCGCGTCCACGGACCCCCCGACCGTCAGCAGCCCGTGGTGGCGCAGGACCAGCGCCTTGTACGGGCCGAGGGCCCGGGCGATGCGGCGGCACTCCGCGGGGTCGCCCGCCCCGGCGGTGTACTGGTCGACGAGGGCGTGGTCCTCGTAGAACGCGCAGGCCTCCTGGGTGACCGGGGCGAGCAGCTCGCCGAGCGCGGCGAGCGCCCTGCCGTACGGGCCGTGCACGCGGACCACGGCCACGGCGTCGGGCCGGGCCCGGTGCACGGCCGCGTGCAGGGCGAACGCCAGCTGGTTCACCCGCCGCTCCCCCTGCACCACGCGCCCGTCGCCGTCGACGAGGACCAGGTCGGCGGCGGTCAGCCCGGCGAACGCCCGCCCGAAGGGGTTCACCCAGTAGCAGTCCTCGAACTCCGGGTCGCGCGCGGTGGCCTGCCCGGCGACCCCCTCCTCGTACCCGAGGCGGCCGAACAGGCGCAGGGCCCCGGCGAGACGCTCCCGGCGGTGGGCGCGCTCCTGCGCCGGATCGGTGTGGACGGGCGGCATCTCGAAGCGCAGCCGGTCGTCGGGCACGGGCTCGGGCACGGGCTCGGGCACGGTGGGCCCTCCTCGGTCGCAGCGGTCGCCGGCTGGCGGCTGGCGCGCAAGGTACCGGCGGGGTCCGCAACCCGCCAGAGGAGGAGCCCGGAAAAGGGCGAAGCCGCCACCCCGGGCCGGGGGTGGCGGCTTCGCCGCGGGCGCAGGCGGGGGTCAGTCCCTGGGGACTACTCCCACTCGATGGTGCCCGGCGGCTTGCTGGTGCAGTCCAGGACGACGCGGTTGACGTCCTTGACCTCGTTGGTGATGCGGGTCGAGATCCGGGCGAGGACCTCGTACGGCATCCGGGTCCAGTCCGCGGTCATGGCGTCCTCGGAGGAGACCGGGCGCAGCACGATCGGGTGGCCGTAGGTGCGGCCGTCGCCCTGCACGCCAACGCTGCGGACGTCGGCCAGCAGGACCACCGGGCACTGCCAGATCTCGCGGTCCAGGCCGGCCGCGGTGAGCTCGTGGCGGGCGATGGCGTCGGCCTCACGCAGCAGGTCCAGGCGCTCCTTGGTGACCTCGCCGACGATGCGGATGCCGAGGCCCGGGCCGGGGAAGGGCTGGCGCTGGACGATCTCCTCGGGCAGGCCGAGCTCCTGGCCGACCATCCGGACCTCGTCCTTGAACAGCTGGCGCAGCGGCTCGACGAGCTCGAACTCGATGTCGTCGGGGAGGCCGCCCACGTTGTGGTGGGACTTGATGTTGGCGGTACCGGTGCCGCCGCCGGACTCGACGACGTCCGGGTACAGGGTGCCCTGGACCAGGAAGGCCACGGCCGGGCCGCCCTCGGCCTCCGCGATGATCTCGGCCTGGGCCTGCTCGAAGACGCGGATGAACTCGCGGCCGATGATCTTGCGCTTGGTCTCCGGGTCGGAGACGCCGGCCAGCGCGTTCAGGAAGCGCTCCTGCGCGTCGACGACCTTCAGCTGCACGCCGGTGGCCGCGACGAAGTCCTTCTCGACCTGCTCGGTCTCGCCCTTGCGCATCAGGCCGTGGTCGACGTACACGCAGGTCAGCTGGGAGCCGATGGCCTTCTGCACGAGGGCCGCCGCGACCGCCGAGTCGACGCCGCCGGACAGGCCGCAGATGGCGCGTTTGTCGCCGACCTGGGCGCGGATGGCCGCGACCTGCTCCTCGACGATGTTGCCCGTGGTCCACGTGGGCTTGAGGCCCGCGCCGCGGTAGAGGAAGTGCTCCAGCACCTGCTGGCCGTGCGTGGAGTGCATCACCTCGGGGTGGTACTGCACGCCGTACAGCTTCTTCTCGTCGTTCTCGAAGGCCGCGACCGGGACGACGTCGGTCGACGCGGTGACGGTGAAGCCCTCGGGGGCCTTCGAGCAGGCGTCGCCGTGCGACATCCACACGGACTGGTGCTCGGGGGTGCCCTCGAAGAGCGTCGAACCGGGCTTGCTGACGGCCAGCGGGGTCCGGCCGTACTCGCGGGAGCCGGTGTTGTCGACGGTGCCGCCGAGGGTGGTCGCCATCAGCTGGAAGCCGTAGCACATGCCGAAGACCGGGACGCCGGCCTCGAACAGGGAGCGGTCGAGCTGCGGCGCGCCCTCTTCGTACACCGAGGACGGACCGCCGGACAGAATGATCGCCTTGGGGTTCTTGGCCAGCATCTCGGCCACGGGCATCGTGCTCGGCACGATCTCGCTGTAGACCCGTGCCTCGCGGACGCGGCGGGCGATGAGCTGGGCGTACTGGGCGCCGAAGTCGACGACGAGAACCGTGTCCGGGGCGGCGTCGTGGGCGGCGGAGGGTGCTTCTGGCACGGGACGGCCTTCCGGCGGAAGAGGGGGCTGTTTTGTCAATTCTAACGGGGGACGCGCCGACCGTTTTCGTCTCACCATCCGAACCACAGAGCCGTGACGCACCGCGCCGGAGCGGTCACAGCGCCCGCCTCGGCGCGCTGATCACGTGCTGTGGACACTCATCCGTGGAGGAATCCCCTCGCTCGCGAAGGGGAGGATCTCAGCATCCGAACCGATTGGCTCGCGGCGGCGCGGCCGGTCATAATCCGAATCGTGCGCAAGCAGCTGAGCTTCCTCTTTACCTATGGCACCGGACGGTCCGGCCGCCATGGGTTCTCGTGATGCTCGCTCCGAGCCACTGACTTCCCGCAGCGCCCCGGTCCGACAGGACCCGGGCGCTGCGGCGTTCCACCGGTCCTGCGGCCCCACCGACAGGAGGATCCCGCCATGAACGCCACCACCACCGCCACCGCCGCCACCGCCTCCCCCGAGGAGCTGATCGCGGCCTCCCGCGAACGCATCGACGCCATCGACGACCGGATCATCGGCCTGGTCCAGGAACGGATGGCCGTCTCGGCCGTCATCCAGCAGACCCGGATCGCCTCCGGCGGCCGCCGGGTGCACCTCTCCCGCGAGATGGAGGTGCTCGCGCACTGGAAGGACGCCCTCGGCCGACCCGGCACCGCCCTCGCCATGACCCTGCTGGAGCTCTGCCGCGGCCGCGTCTGACGCCTGTTCGTCACCCGTCCGGCCCGTGACCGCCCCTCCGGGGCTTCGTTGGTGTGGATGGCCGCGTCAGCCAGTCGCGGGACCAGCACCACGCGTGGCTCCACCGGAGCGATGAGACGTACGGCCCGTGCGACGTGCGTCGTGGGACCTCGCTCCTCGTGTGACCGGACGGCAGGGGACAGCAGCCCGGTCACCCCGAAAGGACGGCCGGCCCAGGGGACGCCCCGGGCCGGCCGTTCGCGTGTCCGGCCGCGGTCCGGCGCCCGGCCCGCCCCCTCACCCCACCCCTCGACCCGTGTGACGGACGCCACACGCGCACGGGTGTGGCGTGGATACAACCTTCGATGCCGAACGCCTGTCACCTATGTACCGCGGCGGGTACCGCGCTCGGAGGGGGAGCGCGGTACCCGCCGCGTATCAGCCGGCCGCCCCGGTCCCGGCTTCCGCCCCCGCCGTACGCGGCGGCACCTCCGGGACCGCGAGGAACGGCAGCCGCAGCGCGCCGAACGCCTCCTTCGGCACCGCCGGACGGACCGGCTCCACCGCGGCGAGCCGCACGTAGGCCGCGCCCTGCTCCGGGCGGGGGTCCTGCTCGCCCTTGTTCGGCCAGTACGCCATCGCCCGCTCCGCCTGCGCCGTGATCGTCAGCGACGGGTTGACCCCGAGGTTCGCGGAGACCGCCGAGCCGTCGACCACCGAGATGCCCGGGTGCCCGTACAGCCGGTGGTACGGGTCCACCACGCCCTCCTGCGGCGAGGCGCCGATCGGGCAGCCGCCGAGGAAGTGCGCGGTCAACGGGGTGCCCATCAGCTCGCCGACGTTGCTGCCGGGGAAGCCGTTGATCTCCTCGGCCAGCAGGGTCGCGGCCCGGGTGGCCTCGGCGATCTGCACCGGGTTGGGCGCGCCGTGCCCCTGGCGGGCGGTGAGCAGGCCCTTGCCGGGGCCGCGGGGCCGCCGGTACGTGGTCAGCGAGTTGTCCAGGGACTGCATGACCAGGCCGATGATGGTCCGCTCCGACCAGCGCCGGTTGGACAGCGAGCGCAGCAGTTGCACCGGGTGCTTCGCGGTCCGCGCGAACCAGGCCCGGACGCGGTGGCTGTCGTACGGCACCTGCAGCACGGTCAGGAAGCCCATCGCGTTGGAGCCCCGCCCGTAGCGGACAGGCTCGATGTGCGTGTCGGCGTCGGGGTGCACCGAGGAGGTGATGGCGACGCCGCGGGTGAAGTCGGCCCGCCGGTCCGCGCCGTGTTTCCTGCGGTAGCGGCGGTCGTCGGTCTGCGCGCCGACCAGGCCCTCCGAGTTGGTGCGGGTCAGCTCGCCGAGGCGGTCCGGGATCCGCGGGAGCAGCCCGTTGTCCTTCATGGTGTGCAGCAGGGTCTGGGTGCCGTACGTGCCCGCCGCCACGATCACGTACCGGGCGCGCAGCTCCTTGGCGATGCCGCGGCGGCGGCCGTCGGTGGGGACGGTGCGGACCCGGTACCCGCCGTCGGGGTGCTCGGCGAGGGCGGTGACGGTGGTCATCGGGTGGATCACGGCGCCCGCGCGCTCGGCGAGGTGGAGGTAGTTCTCGTTCAGGGTGTTCTTCGCGCCGTGCCGGCAGCCGGTCATGCACTCGCCGCACTCGGTGCAGGCCCGGCGGGCGGGCCCGGCCCCGCCGAAGTACGGGTCGGGGACCTCCTCGCCGGGCTTGGCCGCGGCCGTGCCCTCGGCGTCGGCGCCGTCGCCGAAGAAGACGCCGACCGGGGCCATGTGGAAGGTGTCCCCGACGCCCATCTTCTCGGCGACGGCCTTGAGGTGGACGTCGGAGGGGGTCGTCGTCGGGTTGAGGCGCACCCCCAGCATCCGCTTGGCCTGGTCGTAGTACGGCGAGAGCTCCTCGCGCCAGTCGGTGATCGAGGCCCACTGGCGGTCCTCGAAGAACGCGGTCGGCGGCACGTAGAGGGTGTTGGCGTAGTTGAGGGAACCGCCGCCCACCCCGGCGCCCGCCAGCACCATCACGTTGCCGAGGAGGTGGATCCGTTGGATCCCGTAGAGCCCGAGGGCCGGGGCCCACAGGTAGTTCCGCAGGTCCCAGCTGTTCTTCGGCAGGCTCTCGCGGGTGAAGCGGCGCCCCGCCTCCAGGACGCCGACCCGGTAGCCCTTCTCGGTCAGCCGGAGCGCCGAGACCGATCCTCCGAAGCCCGAGCCGATGACGATCACGTCGTAGTCGTGGTCGTGGTCGCTGTCGTACGGCTGTGCCACTGACGCGCCTCCTTGGCGGACGGACGGGGGCTGCTAGCGCAGGCGGAGGGCCTTCATCACCTTGAGACTGCGGGTCATGAACGCCGCGTACCGCTCGTCGTCCATGCCCAGCGAGGGCGCCATGGGCAGCACCCGCTGGTGGGCGACGGTCTGTGCCTCGGTGTACTTGAGGATGCCCTCGGAGCCGTGCCGGCGGCCGAGGCCGGAGTCCTTCATGCCGCCCATGGGCGCCTGGGCGCTGCCGTAGGCGGGGGCGTAACCCTCGTTGATGTTGACGGTGCCGGTGCGCAGGCGGGCGGCGACGGCGTGCCCGCGGCGGGCGTCCTTGGTCCAGACGCTGGAGTTGAGGCCGTAGGCGGTGGCGTTGGCCTGGGCGATCGCCTCGTCCTCGTCGGTGAACCGGTAGATCGAGACGACCGGGCCGAAGGTCTCCTCGCCGCAGACCGCCATCGGCGCCTCGACGCCGTCCAGGATGGTGGGCTCGTAGAACAGCGGGCCGATGTCGGGGCGGGCGGTGCCGCCGGCGACCAGGGTGGCGCCCTTGGCGACGGCCTCGTCGACGTGCCGGGTGACGGTCTCCAGCTGGCGCTCGCCGACCAGCGAGCCCATGTCGGCGCCGTACGCGAGGGAGCTGCCGAGCCGCATGGCCTTGGTGCGGGCGGCGAACCGCTCGGTGAACTCGTCGGCGATCGAGGCGTGGACGTAGAGCCGCTCGATCGAGATGCACAGCTGGCCGGCGGAGGAGAAGCAGGCGCGGACGGCGCCCGCGGCGGCCTTCTCGACGTCGGCGTCGTGCAGGACGAGCATGGCGTTCTTGCCGCCGAGTTCCAGGGAGACGCCGACCAGGCGGGCGGCCGCGCCCCGGGCGACCTCGCGGCCGGTGCGGGTGGAGCCGGTGAAGGAGACGTAGTCGGCGTGCCGGACCACCTCGGGGCCGACGACGGGCCCGTCACCGAGGACGATCTGGAAGACCTCGGCCGGCAGCCCGGCCTCGATCAGCAGGTCTCGCGCCCACAGGGCGGTCAGCGCGGTCTCGGTGTCGGGCTTCATCACGACGGCGTTGCCCGAGACGAAGGCGGGCAGCGCGTCGCCGACGGAGAGTTCGAGGGGGTAGTTCCAGGGCGCGATCTGCCCGACGACGCCGCGCGGCTGGCGCAGCTCGGTGACCTTGGTCAGGGTGGGCATGGCACCGGTGTGGCTCTTGGGTCGCAGGTAAGCGGGCGCCCTGCGGCCGTAGTGGCGGGCGGCGACGGCGACGGCCTGGACCTCCTCGTGGGCGTGCAGGCGGGCCTTGCCGGTCTCCAGCTGGATCAGGTCGAGCACCTCGGCCTGGCGGTCCAGCACCAGGTCGTGGAAGCGGAGCAGGACGGCGGCCCGGCGGCGCACGGGGACGGCGGCCCACGCGGTCTGGGCGGAGCGGGCCCGGGCGAAGGCCTCGGCGACGTCCTCGGGGGTGGCCTCCGGCAGGTCGGCGAGCTTGTCCCCGGTGAAGGGGGTGTGGTTCGCCGTGCGGCCCGAGCCGAGCACTCCGCGGGTGAGCCGGGCGACCAGGTCGGGGGTCACCACGTCGGCCGCGGTGCGGGCCCCGGCCGGGGCCGGTGCGACCGGGTTGGTGGGCTGCGGTGCACTGCGGAGGGGGGCGGGGGCCTGCGAGTCCGTCATGGCGGTGAGCGTATTGCGCCCGACGGCCTTTGGGTACCCGTCGGTAACCGGATTTTGCCAAAACCGCCAGCGATTGCTGGCAGGATGGCCGGGGCGGGCCCGGTCAGCCCTTCTTGGCGGGCGGGGCCCAGCCGCTGAGCACGACGTCGAACTGCGCGCGGGTGGTCCCCCAGTCCGCCGCCGGCCCCGACATGTACACCGCGTACTCCGTGCCGTCCGGGGCGATGTACATCTGCTCGATGGCCCGGCGCGGACCGGCGTGCACCCCCTTCTCCGTCCAGGTGAACTCCCAGAGGGCCGCGCGGGTGCTGTCGCGGAAGGTGTTCTGGTTCAGCTTCTGCCGCTTGTAGTCGGTGCGCTGGCGCACCTGCTTCTCCAGGTCCAGCAGGTGGGTGTACGGGTTGTCGAAGTCCGGGGTGGCGTCGACGGCGATGCGGATGAAGTGCTTGCCGTTGTCCGCCGTGTAGTCGATCTGGTTGCCGTCCATCTGGCGCGTCCAGCCGTCCGGCACCCACAGGGTGAAGCCCGCCGGGTCCTTGACCTCGCTCCAGCCCGTGGGCGGGGTCGCGTCCTTGCCGTTCGTACCGTCCGCACCGCCCTGCTGGTCGGGGGCGCTCGCGTTCTTGTCGGAGCCGCCGCCCTGGTCGCCGTCCTCCCCGGTGTACTTCAGCAGGCCGAACACCGCACCGCCGCCGACCAGCGCCGCCACCAGGGCCACCGCCGCGGCCCGCTTGATCCGGCCGGCGGTCGTGTTCGGCTGCCGGGCCGCGGTGGCCGGCTCGACACCGCCGGGCAGCTCGGCCGTCCGGGCGGAGTCGGCCGGCGCCGGCCGGTCCGGCTCGGGCTCCCGTACGTCCGCCAGCTCCTGCGTCGTCACCGCCCGCGTCGGCACGTACGCCTGGGCGGACTTCGGCTCGCGGCCCTCCATCACCTCCAGCAGCATCCGCTCCGTCTCCTGCGCGGAGGGCCGCTCCTCGGGGTCCTTGCGCAGCAGGGCGGTGATGACCGGCCCCAGCGGCCCGGACTGCCGCAGCGCGGGCGGCTCGTCGTTGACGACGGCCTGCAGGCTGGAGATCGGCGAGGTGCGGCGGAACGGGGAGAGGGCCTCGACCGCCGTGTAGAGGGTGGCGCCCAGCGACCACAGGTCGGAGGCCGGGTCGGGGGCGCCGCCGGTGACGCGCTCCGGGGCCAGGTAGTCGATGGAGCCGACGATCTCGCCGGTGCGCGTGATCGAGGAGTCGCCCTCGATCGCGGCGATCCCGAAGTCGGTGAGCAGGACCCGACCGTCCCGGGCGAGCAGCACGTTCCCGGGTTTGACGTCCCGGTGCAGCACACCGACCGCATGGGCGGCCCGCAGCGCGCCCAGGACGTGCAGTCCGATCCGGGCGGCCTCCCGGGGCTCGATGCGGCCGGCCGCCTTGGCGGCCTCGGCGAGGGAGGGGCCGTCGATGTACTCCATGACGATCCACGGCCGGTCGTCGTGCTCCAGCACGTCGTGGACGGTGACGACGGCCGGGTGCTGGATGCGGGCCGCCGCCCGGGCCTCCTTCTGCGTCCGGGCGTGCAGGACCTCCCGGTCCGCCTGGACCGCGAACAGACTCGCCGTCAGCTCCTTGACGGCGACGGTCCTGTTCAGGAGCTCATCGTGGGCGCGCCACACCTTCCCCATGCCGCCGCTGCCGATGGGCTCCACGAGCCGGTACCGGCCGGCGAGCACTGCGCCCGCACCTGTCTGCTGTTCCACGAATCCCCGCCACTGTTTGCGCTTCGGGCCAGATTACGAAGTGCTCGGCGCGGCCGGTACCACGCAGGCGCGGTTCCGGCTGCACTGTGACGCAATCGCCGTACTGAGTCACCGTCAGTCCGCGCTCATCCCCCGGACTTGTAACTCCCCGTGGCCTTCTCGAAGACCTCGGTGACCTTGCCCTCGCCGTCCTGCGGGCCCGTCACCATGACGACGTGGTAACTGCCGCCGAGCGCCACGACGAAGTTCCGGGCGACGACGCTGCGGCCGTTGCCGTCGATCCACGTGTACCGGCCGGTCACCCGCAGCTGCTGGCCCACCTTGGTGCTCTTCACGTCGCCGCCGCTGGCCCAGGTGGACGAGCGGTACGGGGCCAACTCCGGCTCCTTGTCCTTCTGGTAGGTCGCCGGGTCCGCACTGCCCTCGACCTTGTCCCTACCCGGGACCACGATCAGGACGTACGCGCCGTCCGTGTAGCGGACCTGGCCCGCCTCGTTCATGCCGCGGCGCTCCCAGCCGGCCGGCACCGCGACCTCGAAGTGCTCAGGATCCTGCTGGAGGGTGTAGCCGGGCGGCGCGGGCGCCGCGGACTGCGGTGCCGCCGGGGACTCGGCCGCCCCCGACGGCGGACGGGACCCCCCGGACGCGGACGGCGAGGACTGCGGGGACGGGGCCTGCGTCCGGGCCACCGGGGTCTGGGAGGCCGTGTCCTGGCGGCGGTCGCCGTCGCCGGTGTCCCCGGGCAGGAACAGCATCGCGTACGCCACCGCCCCCGCCATCAGCACGAGGACGCCCAGCAGCAGGTTCCGGCCGAGGGCGCGGGGCCTGCGGGCCGGGGCCGGGTTGCGGTGCCGACCGTGCAGCTCGCCGCGGCGGCGCACCACCGGCAGGCGGGCCGGGTCCGGCTCGGGGGGCGGGGGCGCACCGAAGCGGTGCTCCTGACCGGGGACCGCCGCGCCCGGGCCGGAATCCGGCTCGGGCGCGGAACGGACGAGGGAGCGCAGCCAGCCGCGGAGCTCCTCGAAGTCGGGGCGCTCGGTGGGGTCCTGGCGGAGCAGCGACTCCACGACCGGGCGCAGCGGGCCGCAGTCCTCCGCGAAGGCGGGGGCCTCGGCGCAGACCATCTCGACGAGCTCGGCGACGTTGTCCTCCGGGTACGGGGCGTGGCCCTGCACCGAGCGGTAGAGCAGCGCGCCGAGCGCCCACAGGTCCGTGGCCGGGCCGACCGGGGCCGCCAGCTGCCAGGGCCCGCTCACGGTGCCCGCCTGCTCCGGCGCCCACCGCTCGGTGACGGCCCCGACCACGGCCATCCGCGTCTGCCGCGCCCGCTCGGCGTCGAGCCCGCTCCGGGGCCCGGACCGCGCGCCCGGCCCGGCCCAGCCGGAGCGGGCCGCGGGCCGCGGGTGCGGGGCGGGGGCCGGAGGCTGCGGGGCGGTGGGGGACTGCGGGGTGGGGAGGTACGCAGGTACGGGCCGGGGCTGCCCGGGCTGCCCCGGGACGTGCGCGGGCACGGGCCCGGGCTGCCCGGCGGCCTGCGCGGGCACGGGCCGGGACTCCACCGGCCGGCCCGGGAGAGGGGCGGGTACGGGCCCGGGCTGCCCGGCAGCCCGGGCGGGCACGGCCGGGGACTCCCCCCGACCGCCCTGAACGCGTGCGGGTACCGGCCCGGGCTGGCCCGGCTGGCCCGGCTGGCCCGGACGTAGGTAGGCGGCGGGGTCCTCGGCCTGGCGGTACCCCTGCGGCAGGGCGAGCTGCGCCGGCAGCGCTGGCGGCGGCCCCGCCTCCGCGCGCTGCTGCCCGGCGGGCAGCGCGGCGGTCTGCCGCCGCGGCGTGACACCGTGCCAGGCGGCTCCGCCGGGGGCCGGGGCGTCCTGGTCGCCGGCGGTACCGTCGGGGCCCGGGGCGGCCACCACCCCGTTCCCCGGGCCCGCCTGCGAGCCCGGGCCGTAGGCGTCCGGACCGGCGGTGGCCGGCGGGGCGTCTGCGCAAGCCGCGCCGGCTCCCGCGCCCGCCGCGCCGGGGTGGGCCGTGCCCGTTCCGGCTACGCGGCCGGTCGCGGAGCCCGGACCCGCTTCCAGGGCCGCGGCGGCCCGGTCTCCCGCGTCCGCCCCGGCGGCGCCCCGAGCAGCCGGACCGGCAGTGGGGTCCGCGCCGGGGTCCGGGACGCGGTCGGCGTGTCCGGCCGTGCCCGCTCCGGCGGGGGCGGCCCCCCGGCCGGGACCGGTCGCCCCGGGATCGCCGTACGGGTACGAATACCCCTGGGGCAGGTTCGAACCCTGCGGCCGCCGCTCCGGTGCGGCTTCGCCCGCGGCCTCGCGCTCCTGCGTGACCCGTGCCGCGGCGGCCCGGGCACCGGCCCGGTACGCGGCGAGGACGCCGGCCCGCGCGGCCGCGTCGAGGTCCGGCCGACCGGGAGCGATACGGTCCGCGTACCGCGGGTCGGGGGCCCGGCCGGACGCGCCCGTACCGGTGCCACCCTGCACGGGGCCCGGGAGGGCCGGACCGCCGGGGTCGCGGTGGTCCGCGTACCGCGGGTCGGGGGCGTGGTCCGGCGCGGCAGCCGGGAGGGTCGGACCGCCCTCTGCCGGCTGCCCGTCCTGCCGGGGCCCTGCCGGGACCACCTGCTGCCGGTCCGGAGTGATGTGGTCGACGTACCTCGGGCCTGCCGACCGGCCCGGCGCGGTGTCCGGGGAGCCCGGAGCACCCTCGGCCGGCTGCCGGTCAGGAGTGATGTGGTCCGTGTACCGAGGGCCCGAGGCCCCGCCCGGCGCGGGGGGCGGGGAGGCCGGACCGCCGTCGGCGGGACGGGGGGCCGTTTCGTAGCCGGGGGCCACCAAGGGGGCTCCGGCGGCTCCCGGTGCGGGCGGCGGCCCCTCCAGCGGGGCACCCTCCAGCGGGATGCGGGCGGTGCGGGGCGGGCCCGTTTCGTAGCCGGGGGCCACCAGCGGCAGGCCGGCGGGCACGGGGGCGGGCGGCGGGGTGCCCCAGCCCTGTCCCGTGTCCGGTGCGTCGTCCTGCGGGGGGACCGGGTCATAGCCGCACAGCGCGTCCTCCGCGGCCCCGGCGGCCAGGCCGGTCAGGACGACGCGCCCGTCATCGCATATCAGGACGGTCCGGACCGTGATGTTGCGGTGCGTCCACCCGTGCGCGTGCAGCACCCGCAGCGCGGTCAGCACGTCGGCGGCGACCTCGGCCGCCCGGTACGGGGTCAGCGGTTCGTCGGCCAGCAGCGCGGCCAGCGGCCGGGCCGGCACCCGCTCGCTCACGATCCACAACGACCCGCCCTCGGCGAACACGTCGAAGACCTGGTCCAGTCGGGGATGGTCGGGGACGGACGCGGCCGCCTGCGCCGCCGCGATGGCCCTGCGCACGGCCGGCAGCTCCCCCACCGCGAGGACTCCGCCGCCGCCACCACCGCCACCGCCGGTCCCGGCCCGGGCCCCGGGGGTCGCCGCGCCCGGCTCCTCGTCGAGGAGTTCCGCGTCCACGAGCTCGGGTAACGGCACCTGCCGTACGAGGACTTCCTGCCCGCTGCGCGTGTCGAAGGCGCGGGTCTCGACCAGTTCGTACTCGTCCGACGGCGGCAGCGGCAGACGGTAGCGGCCGGCCAGGATCCGACCCGCGTAGTCGTCCACTCCGCCTCCCCCGAGTGCGCTGCGGGGGCAGGTTCCCCGCTGCCCCCGTGACACGATACGTGGCCGGGGGCACCCGCGTCCCGGGCCTGCGAAGGCTCGTCAGGCCAGCGGCTGGAAGGTCTGGAACGCCACGTCGCGCATCTGGGTGCACTCCGGGCCGTCCCACTGGTCAGCCGGGCAGCTGATCATGATGGCGTAGCCGCGCTTCGCGTCGACCTTGAAGCCGCGGTTGAGCACCCGGACCCGCACACCCTTCTGCTCCCGCTCGAACTCCCAGTCCGCGACGGTCGGGTAGTCCCGGTAGGACACCGTGTCGATCCGGATCTGCTTGTAGCCCGAGCTGCTGCCGCCGACCGCCGGGGCCAGCAGCAGCCATGCCTTGCGGGCGTCGTCGCCGGGCTTGTCGGTGTAGTCGACCTGGATGCGCGGGAAGCCGCCGTCACGGCTGTATATGGCGCCGGAGTTGTCGCCGGCCGTGTCCGTCTGCTTGAAGCCCTGCGGCATCGCCATCGAGAAGTGGAACCCGAGGTCGGTCACCACGGCGTACCCCGCGGGGAGGCCCGCGCCCGGCCCGCCGGGCGAACTGCCCTGGCCCTGCCCCTGCCCCTGGCTGGTGCCGCCCGTCTGTCCGCCCTGGCCCTGCCCCTGGCTCTGGCCCTGGCTCTGCTGGCCGTTCGGGCTCTGGCCCTGGCTCGGGTCGGCGCTGGCGCCGCCCGTCTTGCCGGCGGTGGCGGCGGTCTCGCCGGGCTTGTTGGAGGACGGGCCCGGGGTCGGGTTGCCGGAGGACGACGTGCCCCCCTTGCCCTGGTCCTTCTTGTCGCCCTGGCCGTCGCCGCTGAACACGTACACGAGCAGCGAGCCGATGGCGGCCAGCGCGACGACCACGCCGGCGATCGCGAGGCCGATGGTGCGGCGGGACATGACGTCGGTGAGCGGTGCCGGGACGGGCGCCGTCCGGCCGCCGGACGCCGGGCCCCCGGCAGGGGAGGCGGCCGCCGTCGAGGCGTTCGCCGCAGTGGCGGCCGCCGTCGCGGCCGCCGTCGTCGCGGCCTTGCGGGCCGCCTTGAGGGCGGCGCGGGCCCGTTCGCGCTGTTCGCGCTCGCGCCGCTCGCGCTCCTTCTTCTCCGCCTTCTCGGCAGCCTTCTCGGCCTTCTCCGCGGCCGCCTTGGCCACCGCCTCGTTGGCCGCGGACAGGGAGATCTGGCGGGTCTCCTCGACCTCGGGGGCGAGGACCGGGGCGGCGGGCTCCGGCTCGGGCGCGTTGACCACGGCGGTCAGCATCGCCCGGGCGCGCTCCTCGTCGAGGCGCCGGGCCGGGTCCTTCACCAGCAGGCCGTAGATGACCTCGGCCAGCGGGCCGGCGTTGCGGGGCGGGTCCACCGGCTCCGTCATCACCGCCGTGAGGGTGGCCAGGGCCGAACCCTTGTCGTACGGGGGCACGCCCTCGACGGCTGCGTACAGCAGGCCTCCGAGCGACCACATGTCGGCGGGCGGGCCGGGCTTCTGGCCGCGGGCGCGCTCGGGCGAGATGTACGAGGGCGCGCCGACGAGCATGCCGGTGGAGGTGATCGAGGGGTCGCCCTCGACCTGGGCGATACCGAAGTCGGTGAGGACGACGCGGCCGTTGGAGGAGATGAGCACGTTGGACGGCTTCACGTCGCGGTGCAGGATGCCCTGGCCGTGGGCGGCGCGCAGCACCTCGAGCACGGCGAGGCCGACCTCGGCGGCGCGACGGGGCGTCAGCGGGCCCTGTTCGCGTATGAACTCGGCGAGGGAGGGGCCCTCGATGAGCTCCATGACGATCCACGGACGGCCGTCCTCGTCCACCACGTCGTAGACGGTGACGGCGCCGCCGCTGCGGATCCGGGCGATGGCCTTGGCCTCGCGGAGGGTACGGGTGATCAGGCGGCGCTTCTCGTCCTCGTCGACGCCGTTGCCGAAACGGAGTTCCTTGACGGCGACGGTGCGGCCGAGGGTCTCGTCCTCGGCCCGCCAGACGGTGCCCATGCCGCCCTTGCCGAGGACTTCGCCGAGGCGGTAGCGGCCCGCGAGGAGGCGGCCCTCCGTGCCGGCGGCCGCGGCGGCCTTGGCGGCAGCGGCCTTGACGGCGGCGGCGACGGCGTCGGCCTTGTCGATGACCGGGTTCCCCGAGGTGGTCCGGACGGCCTCGGCGGTGCTCCCGGCAGCAGCCTGCGGCTTCGCCGGCTCGGCCGCAGCCGGCTTCGGCTTCGGCTTCGCCAGGTTCGGCTTCGGCGCCGCCGGCTTCGCGGCCTCCGCCTCGACAGCAGCCGACCCACCCTCCGCAGCCGCGGCAGCAGCCGCCCTCGGCTTCGCCAGGTTCGGCTTCGGCGCCGCCGGCTTCGCGGCCTCCGCCTCGACAGCAGCCGACTCACCCTCCGCAGCCGCGGCAGCAGCCGCCCTCGGCTTCGCCAGGTTCGGCTTCGGCGCCGCCGGCTTCGCGGCCTCCGCCTCGACAGCAGCCGACT
>NZ_JBVHVT010000010.1:107741-107813 GCF_055564695.1 Streptomyces sp. NPDC029014 | reverse complement strand
TCACCCTCCGCAGCCGCGGCAGCAGCCGCCCTCGGCTTCGCCAGGTTCGCCTTCGGCACCACCGGCTTCGCG
>NZ_JBVHVT010000010.1:101802-107643 GCF_055564695.1 Streptomyces sp. NPDC029014 | reverse complement strand
AGCCTCCGCCTCGACAGCAGCCGACTCACCCTCCGCAGCCGCGGCAGCAGCCGCCCTCGGCTTCGCCAGGTTCGCCTTCGGCACCACCGGCTTCGCGGCCTCCGCCTCGACAGCAGCCGACTCACCCTCCGCAGCCGCGGCAGCAGCCGCCCTCGGCTTCGCCAGGTTCGCCTTCGGCGGCGTCGGCTTCGCGTCCTGCGGTTCGGCGTCGGCAGCCGCGGGCTTCGCCGGTTCGGACCCGGCCGCGGCCGAACCGGCCGCCCCGGCCCGCGGCTTCGGCACGCCCGGCTTCGGCGCGCCCGGCTTCGGCGCGGGTGCCTCGGTGGGGGCTCCGGCGGGAGGGACGACGGCCTCGACAGTCGACTTCGGCTCGGCCGACACAGGCTTCGCCCGGTCCTGCTCCGCCGCAGGCGAATCGGTGTGCTCCGGCTTCGACATGCGTCCCCTCTGCGTTCGTGCCGCCTGCTCCGGCTGCCCCGGCATCCGCCCGGATGCCCGGTGGCCCGCCCCGGGAGAACCCGCGCGATAACCCGCCCCGGCAGAACCCTTATTGTTCCTCACTCCGCAACGGACGGGAGCCCCGGGTCCGCGGTTCCCCACTCCGTATCCCGGAGTTACAACGGAACGATGTCGGGCGCCCCCAGCCGCGCCGCGTCGGCCGTCTGGTCGTCCGGCTGGCGCTGCGATTCCCGTTCGGCCTGCACTCTCTTCTCGTAGTGCTCCACTTCCTTCTCGATCTGCTGCCGGTCCCACCCCAGCACCGGAGCCACCAATTCCGCGCACTCCCGCGCCGACCGCGTCCCCCGGTCGAAGGTCTCGATCGAGATCCGCGTCCGCCGCGTCATCACGTCGTCGAGGTGTCGCGCTCCTTCGTGTGACGCCGCGTAGACCACTTCCGCCCGAAGGTAGTCGTCCGCCCCGCCCACCGGGGCTCCCAACGAGGGGTCCTCGGCGATCAGGTCCAGCAGTTCGTCCGTCATCGAGCCGTACCGGTTCAACAGGTGTTCCACCCGCGCCACGTGAAGACCCGTCCGGGCGGCGATGCGGGCCCGGCCGTTCCACAGCGCCCGGTACCCCTCCGCCCCCACCAGCGGCACGTCCTCCGTCACGCACTCCGCGACCCGCTGGTCCAGCCCGTGCACGGCCTCGTCCACCGCGTCCTTCGCCATGACCCGGTACGTCGTGTACTTGCCGCCCGCGACGACCACCAGGCCCGGTACCGGATGGGCGACCGTGTGCTCGCGCGACAGCTTGCTCGTCGCGTCCGACTCCCCGGCCAGCAGCGGCCGCAGGCCCGCGTACACCCCCTGGACGTCGTCGCGGGTCAGCGGCACGGCCAGCACCGAGTTCACGTGCTCCAGCAGGTAGTCGATGTCGGCGCTGGACGCCGCCGGGTGCGCCTTGTCCAGGTCCCAGTCGGTGTCGGTGGTGCCCACGATCCAGTGCCGGCCCCACGGGATGACGAACAGCACCGACTTCTCGGTCCGCAGGATCAGCCCGCTGCTCGAATGGATGCGGTCCTTCGGGACGACCAGGTGGATGCCCTTCGACGCCCGTACGTGGAACTGCCCGCGCTCCCCGATCAGCGCCTGCGTGTCGTCCGTCCACACCCCGGTCGCGTTCACCACCTGGCGGGCCCGGACCTCGTACTCCCCGCCCCCCTCCACGTCCTGCACGCGCGCCCCGACCACCCGTTCGCCCTCGCGCAGGAAGTCGACCACCCTCGCCCGGTTGGCGCAGTGCGCCCCGTACACGGCGGCCGTGCGGACGAGCGTGGTGACGTAGCGCGCGTCGTCCATCTGGGCGTCGTAGTACTGCAGGGCGCCCACGAGCGCGTCCTTGCGCAGCGCCGGGGCCACGCGCAGGGCGCGGCCGCGCGACAGGTGCCGGTGCACCGGCAGCCCCCTGCCGTGCCCGCTGGACACCGACATCGCGTCGTACAGGGCGACGCCCGAGCCGGCGTAGATGCGCTCCCACCCCTTGTGCTGGAGCGGGTACAGGAACGGCACGGGCTTGACCAGGTGCGGGGCGAGCCGCTCCAGCAGCAGGCCGCGCTCCTTCAGCGCCTCCCGCACGAGGGCGAAGTCGAGCATCTCCAGGTAGCGCAGGCCACCGTGGATGAGCTTGCTGGACCGGCTGGACGTGCCCGACGCCCAGTCCCTGGCCTCGACGAGCCCGGTGGACAGGCCCCTGGTCGCGGCGTCGAGCGCGGTGCCCGCGCCGACCACGCCCGCGCCCACCACCAGGACGTCCAGTTCCCGTTCGGCCATCCGGGCGAGGGCCTCCGCGCGCTGCGCCGGCCCCAGTGTCGCTGTCCTCACGGCTGCCTCCCGTCGGTGCGGGCGTACCCACTCGGTGCGGGTGGTCCCGCTCGCGTCCCCCGTCTCGATTCTGACCCGCCGTACCCGCATCAGCCACCGCCTGTGGACAACACAACGGCGACCATCACCCCGTAATACGACAGATCGGTCATATATACGCCTAGTCTGACATCGTGCCAGCTGATGCGGCCCTGGCGGTCCACAGGAGTTGCGCACCCAGCCCCCTCATGCATGCCAGGGAAGGGACGGCACCACCCCATGCCCGCAGACCTCGCCGTCATCGGACTCGGCCACCTCGGCCTCCCACTGGCCCAGGCGGCCGTCGCCGCCGGGATCGAGACGGTCGGCTACGCCGTCGGACCGGCCACGGACTCCACCCTGACCGCCGCCGAGGTCCGCCGCATGTCGGCCGCCGGCTTCCGGGTCACCGCCAACCCCGCCGACCTCGGCCGCGTCCGCACCGCCGTCATCTGCGCCCCCACCCAGCTCGGCGCCGACCGCGCGCTCGACCTCGGCGCCGTCGGCGAGGCGGGCCGCGCCCTCGCCGCCCGGCTGCGCCCGCGCACCACCGTCATCCTGGAGTCCGCCGCCCATCCGGGTGTCACCGAGGACTACCTGCGCCCGATCCTGGAGGACGGCTCCGGGTTGCGCGCCGGCCGGGACTTCCACCTGGCCTACTCCCCCAGCCGGCACGACCCGGGCAACCGGACGCACACCATCGCCAACACCCCCAAGGTGATCGGCGGCCTCACCCCCGCCTGCACCGAGTCCGCGCACGCGTTCTACGCCCGCATCGCCGAGAAGGTGGTCCGCGCCCGCGGCCTGCGCGAGGCCGAGACCGTCCAGCTGCTGGAGACGAACTACCGGCACGTGAACATCGCCCTCATGAACGAGATGGCGGTGCTCTGCCACGACCTCGGTGTCGACCTGTGGGACGTCATCCGCTGCGCCGAGACCAAGCCGTACGGGTTCCAGGCGTTCCGCCCCGGCCCGGGCGTCGGCGGCCACAGCGTCGCCCTCGACCCCAACTACCTCCCCCACACCACCCGTACCCCGGGCCACCCCCTGCGGATGGTCGGCCTGGCCCAGGAGATCAACGGCCGGATGCCGCAGTACGTCATCCAGCGCTGCGCCACCCTGCTGAACGAGCACGGCAAGTCCGCCCGCGGCGCCCGCGTCCTGCTGCTCGGGGTCACCTACAAGCCCGACCTCGCCGACCAGGAGGGCTCCCCGGCCCGCGAGATCGCCAGCCGCCTCCTCGACCTCGGGGCCCTGATCAGCTACCACGACCCGTACGTGGCCGGCTGGCGGGTGCGGGACCAGCCGGTCCCGCGCGCCGAGTCCCTGTACGAGGCCGCCGCCACCGCCGACGTGACGATCCTGCTCCAGCACCACCGCACGTACGACCTCCAGGGCCTGGCGGTGAAGGCGCAGCTGCTCCTGGACACCCGTGGGGCCAGCCCCGCGGGCGCGGCGCACCGGCTCTGACCCCGCCGGAAACCCCCTCGTCGGGTGTCGGTGCGAGCTGCTAGCCTGCGGCGACTTATTTCGCGCTTACATCACGTGCCGCACCGGGCAACCCACGTGCCGCACCCCTGGGGGGACCTTCCATGAGCCAGCAGTTCCAGCCGCCCGCGCCCGATTCCGCCACGCCGGCCGCTCCGTACCCGGCCGAGCCGGCCCGCTCGGGCAACCTCGGCCTGGGCATCGCCGCGGCCGTGGTCGCCGCCCTGGTCGCGGCCGCGGCCTATGGCGGGATCATGAACGCCATCGACCGCCAGATCGGCTACGCCGCGGTCGGCGTCGGCATCCTGATCGGCCTCGCCGCGGGCCGCGTCGGCGGCCGGAACCCCGTACTGCCCGTGGTCAGCGCCGTCCTCGCGCTGGGCTCCGTCTACCTGGGCCAGCTGTTCTTCGTCGCGCTCGCCCTGGCCGACTACGCGCATCTGGGCCTCGCCGACGTCCTGACCGACCCGGGCATCGGCGGCATCGCCGACCTCTGGAAGGAAGGCGCGGAGGCCATGGACTACGTCTTCCTCGGCATAGGCGGCGTCGTCGCCTTCGGCGCGGCCAAGCGCGTCCGCGACTGAGCCGCCCGCCAGCCTCCGCTCCGGACGCGCCGAAGGGCCGGCTCCCCGGTCAGGGGGGAGTCGGCCCTTCGGTGTGTCGCACGGGTCAGCGGCGGTGCTGGGAGTCCGCGACGGTGACCTCGACCCGCTGGAACTCCTTCAGCTCGCTGTAGCCGGTGGTGGCCATCGAGCGGCGCAGGGCGCCGAAGAGGTTCATCGAGCCGTCCGGGGTGTGCGACGGGCCGGTGAGGATCTCCTCGGTGGTGCCGACGGTGCCCAGGTGGACCTTCTTGCCGCGCGGCACGTCCTCGTGGACGGCCTCCATGCCCCAGTGGTGGCCCTTGCCGGGCGCGTCGGTGGCACGGGCCAGCGGGGAGCCCATCATCACGGCGTCGGCGCCGCAGGCGATGGCCTTGGGCAGGTCGCCGGACCAGCCCACGCCGCCGTCGGCGATGACGTGCACGTAGCGGCCGCCGGACTCGTCCATGTAGTCGCGGCGGGCGGCGGCCACGTCCGCGACGGCGGTCGCCATCGGGACCTGGATGCCCAGCACGTTGCGCGTGGTGTGCGCGGCGCCACCGCCGAAGCCGACCAGGACGCCGGCCGCGCCGGTGCGCATCAGGTGCAGGGCCGCGGTGTACGTGGCACAGCCGCCGACGATGACCGGGACGTCGAGCTCGTAGATGAACTGCTTGAGGTTCAGCGGCTCGGCGGCGCCCGAGACGTGCTCCGCGGAGACGGTGGTACCGCGGATCACGAAGATGTCCACGCCCGCGTCGACGACGGCCTTGGAGAACTGGGCGGTGCGCTGCGGGGAGAGCGCGGCGGCGGTGACCACGCCGGAGTCGCGGACCTCCTTGATGCGCTGCCCGATCAGGTCGGCCTGGATCGGCGCGGAGTAGATCTCCTGGAGGCGGCGGGTGGCGGACTCCTCGTCCAGCTCGGCGATCTCGTCGAGCAGCGGCTGCGGGTCCTCGTGGCGGGTCCACAGGCCTTCGAGGTTCAGGACGCCGAGACCGCCGAGCTCACCGATGCGGATGGCGGTCTGCGGGGAGACGACCGAGTCCATGGGGGCGGCCAGGAACGGGAGCTCGAAGCGGTACGCGTCGATCTGCCAGGCGATGGAGACCTCCTTCGGGTCCCGCGTACGCCGGCTCGGGACGATGGCGATGTCGTCGAACGCGTACGCCCTGCGGCCGCGCTTGCCGCGCCCGATCTCGATCTCAGTCACGTGTGGTGGCCTTTCCTCTGGGTCTGCCCGTCCAGTATCCCCGAAGGCCGGGGACTCGCGTTCCGGCTTCCGCTGTACGGACGGCCCCGGCGCCCGGTGCGGCCCCCGGTCGAGGGCGGGTACGGGGGGGGGGGGGGGGGGGGGGGGGGGGGGGGGGGGGGGGGGGGGGGGGGGGGGGAGCGCCGTCGGGGGGGGGGGTGGGTTAAGGCCCGCTCATCCT